>NZ_JCAXET010000011.1:0-211442 GCF_059758525.1 Metabacillus sp. GQ13 | reverse complement strand
GAATTGAAGATCCTTTTTGTGCTTTTAAAGTAACTCACCCTTTATTTAAGTGCAAAGATTAACAAACTACTATTAATTATTTGTTAATTAAATCCGTACCATAGGAGTTATCGATGGCACAAATCCACTCACCCTGCGGATTTTTCCTAAACACGTATGTTGCTCGTCTATCCATAGAATATTCACTATCATTTTTATCAGCTTCGAGTAAGGTTTGGGATATAACTAAGGCAGTGTCACCGGCTTCTAAAATAATCATTTCCCCTTGTGTTGGGACAAGGCTGTTATTAAAATATCTTGCAATTTTAATAAATGCAGCTTTAATTTCGTCTTTACCTTGTGCAATCATACCTGGCTTTATAACCAAGATTGCATCATCAGTATAGTAATTCATCAATGTATCAAAATCTTCCTGTTTAATTGCGGTATCACATTTTTTAATAAATTCCTTTAATTCGTGTTCCATAACATCCCTCCTTACCTCAGTAATATTATATTTTATCCATTTATTACCGTTACCCTTATTGAGCTAACCTGCCAAGTTACATGACTAAGAAAAAGCGATACTGAATATTTTCTTTGTTTATACCATTCCAAAAAAATTAACCACTATAAATAATAAAATAACAATAAAAGCTAATTGACTAATTGTTAAAATATAGGAATTTGGATTTTTTGCGTCATTCCACTCGATTACAGCTGTTGCCAGAGCAACCAGTTTATATTCGTAAACTTTTGCACCTCTTATTTGAATGATATTCCCCTAATAAGAAGATGGCACACCAAACAATTACACCCGCAACGAAATAGCAAATGGTGCCTATTTTTTTCGTTTTACTATCCACTTCTGCTCTTTTTTCTAATACTTTGATATAGTCATAGATAACCCACAGACAGATAAAACCAATGAAACCAAATATATAATGTTCTGTTAAGTAATCTAACGAAATCACCGTTATGATTGCAAAGGCTATTACTAAAAATGCTATGAATAATAACCTCCCCCTAGTTTCATACAAATAAAAACTATACTATGGACAAGTTCCACAGTCCCTATTTGAATACCATATACAAAGCTAGTGCCTAGTGACTGCATAAAAGAATGGTTTTATTCCCACTAAGCACCCGATCGTTGAAGAAGCTAAGATGGCCACTCTTCTTTTAGGATCGCGTAGTAATACTCATCCCACCATTCATCACCGTATGGTATGCATTTCTTAAAAAACCCTTCTCTTCTCATTCCAATCTTCTCCATAATTCTATATGATGGAATATTCTCAGGCTGACAGGTAGCTACAATCCTATGGATATTCATTTTCTCAAACCCATATTTCAATATGGCAAGTGCAGCTTCAGAAGCATATCCTTTATTATAATATTTAGGATTGAATACCCAACCAATCTCATATGTATGACTGCCAAAAACCTTATGAAAAACAATGTGACCGACCA
Organism: Metabacillus sp. GQ13; assembly: GCF_059758525.1. Lineage (NCBI taxonomy): Bacteria > Bacillati > Bacillota > Bacilli > Caryophanales > Bacillaceae > Metabacillus > Metabacillus sp. GQ13. Next base: position 209,990 of record NZ_JCAXET010000011.1, on the reverse strand, counting down.
GTATATTATCTATCTTCAATATCACAGGAAAATTCTTAGGGATTTCACTACTGTTTTCATTCACAAATTCCTTTGCATCATCTTCAGAAAAAACACCCTCAGGAATGTACTTCATAACACTACTATTTGATGTGTACTCATAAACATCTTTCCAATCTTCGTAACTAAAATTACGTATACTTAATCTTTCAGTTGTTATATTCATAAATTTTCCACCTCCACTTATTGACTTCCATTTCTCTTAAAACTTTCCAGCCTAATTTCACTACCAGCTACGCTAGTGAAAAAGCGACTGTTCTTATTGAACAATCGCACCTGTTTGTTGAAGATGAAAAGTCTTTCCTTTTTCTATAAGGATAAGCACTCATTAACCTAATGATTATTTAAAAGTCGCTTCTTCATTTTGTTTATCAATAAATTCATCCTTTGTTAATCCAAATAAAATCATATCTAAATATTGTCCATTGGTATATATGACTTTTCGACGAACACCTTCTTGAACACAGCCAAGTTTCTTCATCATGTTCGCAGAACCCTCATTTCCTTCAAGAACAGCATCATTGAATTTATTAAGCCTTCGTTCCAAGAATGCATACTTTAAGAGAATCCTCATAGCCCTTTTACCATAGCCCTTACCACGATTTTTTTATCAATTACTATCCCTATACTAAATGTGCCATTCCTCTCGTCGATACTATTTAAATTGATACCACCTACATTGTCTCCATTCAAATTTTCAATTGTAAACATTATCCGTCCATTTGTTGAAGAGAAATCAACATATCCTTCTGTGAATTTTTGTGCCTCTGCAATTGTAGGTGGTAATTCAACAGCACATTCTAAAAGACGACGTCCAGGGGTATCAAATCGATTTATGTAATGACCTTCCCAATCTTCAGGTTGTATCGCACGTAATCGGATTTCCTCATCCTGCCAAAAATAATTGTTATAATCGATTTCTCGTATTTTATTTTCCATAGCAATATAACTCCTTGCTTTTTTATAGGTTACTCCTAATTAACTTATATAGTTCTTTTTCTCCATTGCTAATTCCTTTATTAAAAAAGGCACTTTTATTTTCTTATTCAACAAACCTGCTCCTTTAGTTGAAGATACCCAGAAGGATCAAATGAATACTGTATTCAAAACTAGTGTTAACACAATGCTTTTTCTAGGAAGTTGCAACTATATTTTTTTTCGTTTTTTGCTGGTATAATATGGTTGATTTAGTTAATGAGAGGGGTTAAAAGATGGATCAACTTTTATTCAAGCAATTTGAGATGACAAGGGAATACTTAAGCAAGATTGTAGAGTCCATTTCTCAGGAGCAAACTGAAGTGCAGCCAGATGGTTTTAATAACACAATTCATTGGCATACAGGTCACATTTTAACAATTGCTGAACAAACTATGTTTGGTTTCCCTCATGTAACAACTCACCTTCCTACGAATTATTTGGAATTGTTTGGAACCGGTACAAAACCAGCTGATTGGATAGGGGATATACCTGCTATGAAACAGCTTGTTGAACAGTTGAAAGATCAATTAACTCGTTTAAAGCAAATTCCTACTGAACAACTAGATCAGAATTTAAATACACCATTCCTAGGGTGTAAGACTGTTGGAGAGCTTGCATGTTTTACATTAATACACGAAGCAGCTCATATGGGGCAAATTCAAGCAATGAAGCGTATGATTGAACATATAAGTGTTAAAAACGGGATTTAAACAAAGTGTTATATTAAGAAGAAAAAACCAGTCTAATAAAACTGGTTTTTTCCTTTGTATACGCTATACAGATCTAGTTAATATATGAAATATCCAACTATCTAACCCGATCCAATCTACCACCGTGACCAGGTAGGATTTTTCCAGAACCCTTTATTCCGAAATGACGTTTGAGAGCCGATTCGACTAAATCACCTACTTGTCCAGCTGTTGACACAAACAATTGCAGAGATAACAGAAAAGGAACTTGAAGACAATAAACAAATAGACAATTAATAAAAAGTTCACTTATTAGGTTGCCTTAGCTCTATATTCAGCCGATTTCACCTTTAATGACACCGAATTTTGTTCCTCTTTTAGTTTACCCTCAAAAAATCTGTAAAGGATACGACTGGACAACAGTAAATGGGTAATTTTCATCAAATGCACTGATCTGAAATAATTAACATGGAAGTCATTAGAGAAATCGATCCAACAAAAACAGCAGCGACTTTTTTGACATGTAAAAAGTGCCAAACAATAACTGATGGCACTCATTTAATCTCCTGGTTTTCTTCTTATCACTTCTTTAGACAATCTTGACTTAGATGGTAATCAGACTAAATCAGGATACTTCTTCTCCTTCATTTTCCCTTTATCCTTAAACTTGTTACTTAGGATAGAATTGCTAAAATTTGCTTAATACTAAGTGATTGTCTTAGGCACTATAAATGTTGAGAGAAAATTGTAGCAGTATAAAATATATATGTGTTTTATAACCTGCCTAGCGAAGTAACTGATGAATCCATATACGTATTAATTCAATTTTGTATACGATCTTATTCAATTAAATGGCCCGATTGTTGAATAAAATACTGGATTTTTTTAAAAACAATTTTATTGTTATATGAAAGAACAGTACGCATATATTTGATAGAAAATGCGAATTAATGAAAGGAAAACAAATAGCAAAATAAAGTTTGATCATTTCTTTTTCAACTTAAGCAACCGTTGCTTTAAGTACAAATCTTCTAAATCTGCTTAATCGTTCCAGAAAAGGGCGATGTCTTGTTAAAGTATCGCATCGAATTAATAGAATCAGTAGATTCAACAAAGCTAGATTAAACTTGGGAAATAAATTACGTTTTTAACCTTTTACTTTCAATAGGCGTAGTGCATTTAAAATGACAATTATGGCAGCACCCGTATCACTTAGCACGGCTATCCACAATGTTAGCCATCCAGGGAAGATTAAAGCTAGGGCAATAAACTTTACAATTAAAGAAAACCATATGTTTTGTTTTATTATTTTTAATGCCCTCCTACTGAGTTTAATTGTATGTGGCAGCTTTTCAAGATTGTCAGCCATTAAAACAATATCAGCTGTTTCCATTGCTGTATCTGTTCCAGCACCACCCATTGCAATCCCCAAATCAGCCGTTGCAAGTGCTGGTGCATCATTTATACCGTCTCCAACCATTGCTACTTTATAACCTTCTTTTTGTAACTGCTTAATAGAATTAACTTTATCCTCTGGCATTAATTCAGCAAAATGACGGTCAATAGGAGCTTCAGAGGCAATCATTTTAGCCGTTCCTTCATTATCCCCAGTCAACATTACGGTTTGATCAATGCCAATTTGTTTTAAACCATTTAAGGCATTAACCGTGTTGTGAGTGTTTTTTTCTAAGAGGTACTATAGCAAAGATTTTATGAATGACCTTTGAGGTGGCTATTACTTCAGTCTTTTTTTTATATCATAACTTGTTTGATAGGGAACGTTAATCATTTTAGTACTATATACGCTAAATTTCGAGACAAATAAACTAACAAAGGTGATTAGTCTTTAATAGAATAGTATAGAACTAGAATAAAATGTAATTTATTTCTTTACAAAAGAGGTGAGAACGTGTCTAGCTTTCGCAAAAAGGTAAAAAAAGTATATCGTAAATCTAATGATAACAATAGTCATAGCAATAATACATGGAAATGTGAATTTAACACCATTATTATTAAAGGTGACAATAATATAATAAATTTTTCTCCATCAACCTAATGGTAACTACTCTTTTTATGGAAAAACACCGTTGATTGATATTATCAACGGTGTAAGAGGAGAATGTGCGAACTCCATAATTAAAGTTCGGATTTCCAGCTGCAAGTGACAAGGCTAATTGAACAACATAATCTAATGTGACATTTACTAAACCAAAAGTAGTTGTAGCTTCCCCATACATTGTTGAACACATAATACTCGTGAAATAAAGCGTCTCATACGGAGTGGAAGTTATTCACCCTGCAGTCAAAGAAGGCATTATCAATCATATAAACAAATTAACACTAACTCTACACATCGCATACTATTAAAATTCCATCTGTTTTCATGTGAAATTTAGTCTTCATTTTTTAAGATCATATATTTGTATAAATCTAGTTAACACAATTGGATGTTATAGGCACTAAAAAAGGATCATCGATTGAAGAACCTTTTTGTTACAATAGATTAGGTAGAAAAATAAATAATGTAGCAATACCTAAACTAATACAAAAATCCGTTTTCCATGTTGTTTTAGCTAATGGGCTCCATTTCACTTTGCCTAACAATGAAAACATTCTTGCAATGATAAACGTAATTAAAAATACTCCTATCCAAGCTACAAGGATTGGCATTGTATAAGTTATATTAGAAGGACCCATATTGTCATCTCCTTAAAATTTAATTAATGATTTTAATTATTTTTTATATTTTTTGGACAAAAATACAAATAGAACTATGATGAATGCAATAATTATTGAGTATTTTAAAATCATAAAGAAAAAATCTGGGTAAGAAGTATCTTCAGGAGAAACCATGCCATTTACATCTGTTGTCATTCTTACTCTATCTATCAAAACTAACAACAATGAAAAAGAAGTAATAAATGAATATAAAGTTCTTTCCAACTAATCCCCCTTATATCTTTTTCTTGTTTATCTTACCATAAAAACCCAACTACTTTGCTGATTGCTCTCAAATGAATACTCACTACAAATCTAGTTAACATAAAGCCAATTTTAAGAAGCTTGCAAAAGAGCCAAACCCTTGATAGGTAAGGGTTTGGCTCTTTTTCCATTTTTTATCCTTTATACATGATTTTATTCATCGTTGATTTATCAACGTTTCTTGCTTTAGAAGCCTGGTGGTTGTATAAAAAAGGGAGGTCTTAGTCATTCTCTTATTGCACTAAAGCAACATCTAATGAAACAAGGCAATCAGTCATACTTCACCTATTTGTTTTTATATTTGAGAGGTATCTGACAATGAACTGGACAAAAATACTCGTTAATAGCCATATAACAACACCAAAAATACTAATACTAAATTGATCTGTTTGGATATTAAATACCTTTAACACATCAACATCCATGAGATATCCGATAAATGTATATATTAATAATACTGCTATTACTATTAAATATTCTGTTTTTTTAAAATTCATTACCATCATAGATACTCTCCTACTACCGGGTTTCACTATATAATCCACATCCTTTATTAAGTATTAGGTGAAGAACTAAATTCTCTTTTGGTTACAAAATAGATTCGACATACGGCTTTATTTTTCTTTCCAAAAATCCTCTATTTCTAACTCTTCATCAAGCATTCTTTTTAATTGACCTTCAACAACATCAGGATAATAACACCAGAATCAAAACATTCACATCACGTTATGTAGCTGTCGTTTTAAAAGATGGTCAATCAGAAAGTCTTTCATATTGACGACTAATCCATTCTTTTTTTAGGTCTTCCTACGATAAATAAACCACGTTCTCTACATATTAATAGCTTGATCATCTACTGCCATTTCAACGATCATCCATACGACAATCAATCAATTTTATTATTTATTCGTTGGTATGACTTAGATATCCTTCTTATGATCATGATCGTAAACTTTTATCGATCAACCCGATAATCGATATTGCTATTATCGTTTATAGACATATATGAAAAACCTATATCTATTAATGAATCTTTTTTACATAATTTACATATTTAGAATTTTCAACTATAATACTTGATGGAAATAAATAGAATTTTGGGGGACTAACAATGAAAAAGTTATGGTTTTTAGTATCTGCATTAACATTAACAATTGGTTTAACAGCATGTTCTGATGAAAGTGGTGGAGAAACGACAGATCAGGAGGAAACAGCAGAGAAAGCAACTGATACCACAAAAGATGCTAAAAGAGAAATGGTGAAGTTCTATATGACACTAGTAAAAACGATTAATGATAAAGATGCTGATTTAAATGCTTATGAATTGTCTGAAGATACGCCTACTTCTGAAATGAAAATAAAAGCAAGCAAAGCAGCACTTGCTACTACAGTAGAACTAAAAAATATTCAAATTTCAGAAGAACTAAAAAATTATAAAGCAGATTTAGATGCAGCATTAAAGGATATAAATAACTCATACGAAGCGAAAGCAGAGGAATTGAAAAAGAACGAACCATCTCTTGATGCAATAAATAAGACTTTCATTCAAGGTGAAGAAAAGCTTGGAAAAGTGTTTGAAAGCTTAGGATTAAATAAATCAAGATTATATTTAGAAGTGAATAGTTAATTATTACCAACTTACTAGAATGACCGTTACGATCTATCGTGACTGGTTTTTTCAGTTGTATAAACCACGTTCTCTAATTGGACAAATTGAGGGCGTATGAAAATGGCGACCTTAGTAACTATCTTTGATTTTTTACTTGCTAAAATACCAAACTGTTTGAATAAATTCTCATCAATTTTAGAATCCATATAAAAAGCACCATGATTACCATCTATACCTTAAATCAACAATTTTTTCATTTTCAATAATACATTCTTCTAATAATGAGTAAACTAAGTTTATATCTTAGAACCTGATTAGCACAACATAAACCCTCTTGTAAAGAGGAAAGCAAACTAAATAGTGAATGGTAGAATGGGCAATTATCAACATTGCAAAGCTTATCATCAAGCGAATTGCTTGAAAAGTTGTCATAAGCATTCACCTCCTTTCTAACTAGGAGGTTGAATTGCTTCCACTCTTAACTCCGACATAGTTCCATTAATGCGATTCACTCTATTTTTTAAAACGAATGGGATGGGTCCTTTTATTGTCATTTTTCGGAGTTATAGAAGTTTATTTTCATAGTAGTTCAATAACTAACTTTAGTATATAAAAAGGCTCCTTAATTAGGAGCAATTGTGATTACTTTTTAAGCGATGAAATTTTGAAAAAGATTGACGGTCAAAATTGTTGTTAACAAGCACCCAAAGGAAGTTAATAATATCATTTTTCTATTGTCTTGCTTGCCTTCAGGTTTAATTAATTCATAAATTTGTACAATCCATACCGCCATAGTTACAAGGGCAAGAATCCCGATGGACAAAACACTCACCTCCTAAAGGATATTCATACTTGTAGTTTATTTTAGCATAAAAAGAGAAACCAGTTTTTTGGGGGAAATCTATTTATTTCTCAGTATGACCAAACTGTTTGGTTACTTGTTCAACTAAACTTCCACTTTTGTTAAAGAACGATAAAGAAAAAGGCTACCGTAGCAACCCATATTATACTTCAACTCTTGCACCCGTTAGTGAAAAAAAGAGAAACTTATTTTCAAGGCATAATTAAATATTCTTTAAATCCTTTTTCAAGTAATAATGCTTAAATTCTCTACCCACATTATCTATACTTCCGAAAACTTGATAACCATTCTTTTTATAGAAATCTAATGCTTGAAAACTCAAAGTATCTACTTTTATGAAATCACATTCTTTTTCCAAAGCGATTTTTTCAAGCTCTGATAATAATTTAGTTCCATACCCTGATTTTCTTATGTCCTCATCTAACATAAAGGTATGAATCTCCAACCAATTCCAACATATCTCACTAAGGATTCCACCACGAACAGTGCCGTTATCATCCTTAAGAAATAGACAGATTTCTTCATATCTACCTCCCAAATCTTTTGGAAAGTGCTTTAAATTAAACCTGTAAAGTTCATCGTCAATATGTTGTTTATCCTTATTATTTAATTCTTTACTAATATGAAGTGTCATTGTACATTTCTCCTATTGTATCGTTTTATATAATAATTCTGGCAATAAATGTTCAATACCTTCTTCTCTCACTAAACTGCTTCTTTAGTTCAATAAGAAAATGCACTACTCCTTCTTGAAGTAATGCACCCGTTAGCATTCCTGTAGAACGTTATGATTAAGGTTTGAAAAAATAGAGCCCCTCAGTAAGATAAGAGTATAGACACCACTCTATTACTCAAATTCTAAGGAGGAGCTCTTATATGAAGTTTAAAATGCAAGACAAACAAAATCAACTAATTGAAAGAATTTCCGATAAACATTTGGTTGTTGGTGTAGACATTGCCCAACAAACACATGTGGCACGAGCTGTAAATTATCGTGGTATTGTAATCGGAGATCCTCTACCTTTTGAAAATAACGAAGATGGATTTGCGAGGTTACTAGAATGGATTCAACAATTAAAAATCACGAAATTCCTTGATACAGAAATCGTTGGTATGGAACCTACAGGCCATTATTGGTTAAATCTGTCCCAGTGGCTTTACGATCGAAATATTGATGTGGTATCAGTTAATCCCCATCTTGTTAAAAAGAATAAAGAAAACAGAGATAATACGCAATCCAAAAGTGACAAAAAAGACGCTTTAGTTATCGCTGATATGGTGAAGAATGGATACTATTCCTTTATACGTCCAACTACAGAGGCTTTTGAAAAGCTGAGAGTACTAATGTCTAACCGAGATACCATTGTTAAACGACATGTCAGTACTGCGAACCAAATCCACCGTTGGGTTGATATTATTTTTCCGGAGCTGAGACAAGTTTTTAAAGACGTTACATGTAAAGGTGCGATCGCTACTCTTCGTTTATTCCCTACACCAAAAGAATTACGCTCGATGGAAGCTATGGATATCGTTACAGGGTGGAGAAAGAGGATGAAGCGTCAACCTGGTATGAAAAAAGCCGAAGCACTTGTTAAACTAGCTAAGAATTCTGTTGGTAATGATAAAGCACATGATGCCTATAAATTTCACCTAAAACAATTACTTGAAGAATTCGATCTTGCCACAAGAGAGGAAGGTCTCGTTTAAGGAGATTTTTATACCTAGCAACAATGTGCCTTGTGATGAACAACCCTGAGTTCAGAGAGATTCATGCCCACAATGTCAAAGTAAAAAGGATGAAAAAAATGAAATCTATCATGAAACTGATTGGTAAGTTTGCAAGAATAATAGTTGGAATTGCCCGAAGTAATGAACCCTATTGGGCAGAAAAAGTAAACCCTTCGGCACCTTTAGCAGCATAAGTGAATTACCGTATAACTGAACATGTGAAATAGTAAATGTTGCCTTATTGAATGTTGGCTTATTCGTAGGATTTCAAAGAAAGCACGGAGTACTGGAATACTTAAACACAAGGGCACAGACCCATTCCGTTAGCAAAACCGGCCTCCACCCCTTGGATAGGCATGACGAAGGAATGAAAGGGCATTAGACCTGTTGAGACATGGGAGGGAAAGCCTCCAGGGGCGGAGTGGAGAATCGTGCATTATATGGTAAAAGATGGAGTTGCCACTTACTCCTCTATTCCCGCATGCCTTCATGTAGCCTTTATGCTCAATACTCATTCCACTTATCCGTCATTGTTCTTACTAGTGGTTTGAAATCCTGCGAATAAGCGAGTATTTAAGAGATATATGAATCTAACTGAGGGAGTTTAAGTACAATACTTCACAAACTAAATTTGGAATAAGAAAAAGAGGTGCCACAGCTACCTCCGTTGTTCAACTCAAGCTCCCTATAGTTAAATAAGGTCAATGAGTTTTGTCCATAAAAATGGTATCGACAATCTTATTAATGTGAATTTCTGCTGTATTTAATGGATGGATATTTCCGTTTTGCACCTTGGTCGCTGGAGTCAGACTAACGGTCGGGCTCTATGGCACCATAGTGTATCGACCTTCCTCGCCAGCCATTAAAACAGTATGGACTGTATAATCCATTTTCATTCTCTGTGGTGCAGCGCCGATTTTGTGCTGCATGGAGGGCTAACGGGGCAGTTTAGTATAATAAGGGGGTACAAATCAAAAAACGCGAATTTTGTACGCTAAGACAACTTCAAATTAAAAATAGCCGATATCCTATACGCTAAGGAATATAGGATTTAAAAATGATAGATACCCTTATTTAGATGAATTATTAAAGGTTTTAAGTAACGAAAACACAATAGTTAAGACTGCAGATACAACATTTCGTTTTGTTCCTGCAGCAATAGAACTTTTAACTATAAATAAATTATAACTAGAAAAACAAGTCTTTCTCTAACAGGGAAGGACTTGTTTTTTTAGAAATGTTTTAAATGATTGCCGATAATACCTGTAATGTAAACCTCACATAAAAATAATATAATGTTCCTTATTTAACTAGCGAGGAGGTCATTTTATTCATTTGTATTGAGTAATGAATCCATCGTTCAGAAGTAGCACCCATCTTTTCGTAAAAACGTTGGGCACGTTTATTATCATGTGCAGTCAACCATGACATATAAGCATAGTCATTTTCGTTAGCAAAATTATTACATGCTTGGAAAAGCTCATTAGCAACATCTGTACCCCTTGCTTCTTCTGTAACATATAAATCATTTAATATCGCTACTTTTTGTGCAAATAGTGTATCGTATGTGAAGTATAATGTAGCAAAACCAACTAACTTTTCATTTTGTTCTACAACAAATTGAGTTCCTTCCTTTTGCTTAAGTAGTGTATAAAAAAGTTGATGAACTTTTTCCATTGGTGGTTCTGGTCTTTGGTAAAAGTCAACGATATACTCATACATTAGTTCAGTTAATTGATTAATATCTTTAGTTTCAGTTTTTCTAACATTAGCCATTATAATTTCTCTCCCATCTAACTAAGAGTGAGTCAAACAAACATAGTTATTAAAAAGCCGTAGCACACATTTCTGCATCTGATATAGCTTTGCGAATAATATCATCTGCTCTCTCTCGGTCAAAGGCATGTCCTTCGACATATAATACTTCCACATCATGTATACCTATGATATTAAGCACTTGTTTTAAATACGGATGACTATGATCCATTTTCGCAAAAGGTTCTTGCGAGTAAATTCCGCCACTTACTTGAATATGAATAGCTTTTTTATCTTTCAAATGTCCAACAGGACCATTCTCAGTGTAATGAAATGTTTTTCCTACTACTACAAAGGAATCAATAAATGCTTTTAATTGTGGTGGAGTTCCCCAGTTCCACATAGGAGATACAAATACATATTTGTCAGCGCTCGCTACCATGTCTGTAAATTTATTTAAAGCGTTGATTTTTTGCTGTTCTACTTGACTCAACTCTGAAAATGTAATTCCCTCTCCACGCATTCTGTCCCAGCCGTTAAGGATATCACGATCAACTATTGGAAACTCCTCTTCATATAAATTTATTTCCTTAATCTCATCATTTGCATGAGATTGGCAATAAGCTTTAAGAAAAGCCTGTCCTACTTTATGACCAACGGAATTTTCAACTGATTTTGGATTAGCAGTAATGTATAGAACTTTTACCATGTTATACCCAATTCCCCTTTTTGTTAAAATCATGATTAATTTAAAAATACAGGAGTTTTCACTCACTCTGAACTTTGAGTTTAATGATAGCTTGAGCCAGTGCGCCAACCGGTTGCACTGGCAACTATAATTTTCATGACATTAGTGTTTTTTTCTTAGTAACCAACCTCGAAGCAGCTTCCTCAGCTTCTTTATATGCTTTTTGTAATACTTCATTTGGTTCCAGTAAAGCAGTTCCCTGCGCCCGAATGACTTGATAATCTTCAATACCAATGAAATTGAACATTGACTTCAAGTATTTTTGGGAGTAATCAACTTCTGCATACCAATCATTATTTGTATAGATTGACCCACTTGCCTGTATGATAAGCATTCTTCGTCCGTCTTTAAGCAATCCCACTGACCCATTTTCAGTATATTTAAAAGTTTCACGTGCGATTAAGATATTATCCATATAATCTTTTAATTTTGATGGAATATTAAAATTATGCAACGGTAAAACGATGACATACGTATCTGCACTTTTAAATTGTTTTAAAATCTCGGACATACGATCTGTTACTTTTTGTTCTTGGTTAGTTAGCTCTTGTCCTTTTCTTTGTTTTTCCCAAGCGCTTAAAACTGTTTTATCTATCATAGGCACTACATCACTGTACAGGTTAATCTGTTCAATTGCTTCGCTATCAGGAATTAATTCTTTATAAGCTTTCAAAAAGTGGTTAAAAACCTGCAAGCTAAATGAAGAAGTATCATTTACTTTTGGATGTGCGTTAATCAAAAGTGTTTTATTCATTGTATTTCTCCTTTATAATGAATTTTAAGACACAATTAAAGACTAAGTTAATCGTCGATTATGTCTGTCATTAATATAAACACTATAATTATTATTGTCAAATTAGATTAAAGAATATGTTAAAAGAGATTTTTATATTTGACAAACACACTAAATACTCCTAAGATTCAATTTGATAACCCTAAAAACCAAAAGCAGGTGAGTTTATATGCATTATAGTGTCGGGGTTGAATATACGTTACATTGTCTTGTTTATTTAATTGATGTTCCCTCAAAGAAGAGTGTTGGAATAAAAGATTTGGCAGAATTCCAAGGACTTTCGGAGACATTTCTTTCAAAAGTTTTCGGTAAATTATCTAAAGCTGGCATTGTAAGTTCTGTCCCTGGTGTAAAGGGAGGATATAAGTTAGCTAAGTCCCCAGAAGATATTTCCTTTTGGGATGTAATAGAAGCTGTCGAAGGAGCAAAACCTATTTTTCAATGTAAAAATATTGTAAAGAATGGTCTACTATATCGAGACCAGGACTGCAATTCCTGCGAATCAAGCAATTCTTCTTGTACAATTAACTTGGTAATGCTTGAGGCGGAAGAAAACATGCGTGAGTTTCTCCGTAATAAGACTCTTGCATGGTTAGATAAGGAGCTTAACCTTGTTTTACCTGAAAAACTAAGGAGAGATACTCGAGAATACTTCACAAAAAAAAGCTCTGCTAAATCGCCTTGACGAATTAGGTAGAGCTTTTTTTTGATTTTTAAAATAGACAATCATTTACATAACTTGAATTCTTTACCTTTACTGAAGTTCCTTAATGAACTATCCTGCCCCGTTACTTCAATAAGAAAAACCATACTTCCCTCTTCAAGTATGGCACCCGTTTGTTTAACAAGATAAAAGACTAACAGCAGTTCAGCTATAATACCTAATTCCAGTCATCATAAATCCTCAATGGTTGAATATATTGCATTTAGAGTAATTAAAATTAAGTACAGCACCATACCATAGACACTCCCACTGTAAAGGAATCCAATAATACTACCAAATATCCAAGTAAAACATAGTTTTATTCATTTGGCTTTATTAAAGTATTTTGTTTATTTCAAACTAAAAATATCTCAATTGAATAAGGAGGGGAAAATGAAAAAATTAATTAGCATTAGACTGGCAAGTAATATAATAATCACCATTAATACAATAGCGCTTTTAATGCATGTCCTTATACTTCTAAATATTTTGCCACATGATTTTGTATGGGGAGGACGATTAAAAAGTGAGATAGATTTAATCATATTTGAAAGCATATCCATAGTTTTGCAAGCACTATTTATTTCAATTATTGCTGTAAAAGCAGGATATGTTTTCAAAGGAAAGTTCAAAAGAACGGTGAATGTCGGTACATGGGTAATGTTTGGACTTATGTTGCTTAATACAATAGGTAATTTAGCTTCAAGTTCTGGCTTGGAAACAATGGTAATGACTCCATTAACTATTGTGCTTGCTCTTTTGGTATTCAGATTAGCGATTGAAAAGTAAAATTAAAAAAGACCGAAAAAAACGATCTTTTTCCTTTGGCTAAAAATCAACAACAAACGATAACATAGCCATTGATTTAAAAAACCTTTCCCTTTTTCTATCCGAATGTTAATAATTCTTATTGTACTAACACAACTCATACTATTTTATTAAAAATTATTTCCTTCTAAGCCAAATAAATATCCCAATAAGAATTGGTAATATTGCAAAGAGAATGAAAAATAAATTTCCAATGCTCATTCCAATAAAAAATAACAAAATACCGTACAAGGGACTAATGACAAATGTAAATAAATATTTAAGTATTTTAATTTCAATCAATTTAAAGACAATAAAACTATACGAAATAACACAGATAGCTAACAATAAAGCCATCATTTTTAATCACTTCCTTTGAGGGAGGCATCTTCTAACTCATTTATTCCCAATCATTTCTATTTTCTTGAACTATCTTGCCCGATAGTTCAACAAGATAACACAGAAACAGACGTATAGTCTATACAAAAGTAGTTTACATAATGCGATATTATCGGCATTGTAAAAAGATGATGAAACCTAAGCCATTCATAGATTGTATTAGAAGTATTAGGTATTTTTAATAAGATAGATTTATAACTAGTATTTATTTGTTTAATGGTATTTAAATTCACGTTGATAAACAGAGACAACAATCGATTGTCCGGCACTCCTTACGAATACTTGAAAGTTTAGGATATACTGTTTCATTACAGGAACCTGAAATATCTTAAGCCAGTGACATATCACACCCATATATAGATGAATTAGGGGGCTCTCCCCTTTTTTAAAAATGAATGAGCTACCTCCACTTTAGTATTATCTTTTTCCTTAAATTACAGAGGGTTATTTTCATAGTAGTTGAATAACGATATAGAAAAGGGCTGCCGTAGCAATCCATATTATTATTCAACTCAATCACCTGTTAGCATAACTAGAATTGTCTATAAAAGTTTTGACATATAGTATTCATCAACAAATTCGCCGTCAATAAAAAGCGAATGTCTTTTTGTTCCTTCAATACCAAATCCCATTTTTTTATATAACTGCAATCCAGATGCATTACGAGTTACTACGGATAATTCTAATCGATGAATACTATGTTCTGTTGCCCACTCCTCTAATTGTTTAAATAGTTTTGTTCCGATCCCTTGCCCTCTATATTGAGTTAAGATACCAATAATTAGATATACAGAATGTTTGTTTCTTTTGGCATTGCCACCCATAGCAATTAGGTATCCAATTAATTCATTATTTTCTTCTGCTACAAAAATAGTTGAATTACCCTCTTTTTTCATAGCTTCTAGTCTCTTTTCTTGTAGCTCAGGTCCAATGTTTCTTTCACCTGATTCAAATAGCATAAATTGTGACTCACTTTCAACTTGCTTAATTAGATTTATTAAACTTGCAGCATCATTAAGTTTTATCTCTCTGATTAACATTAGAACCCCCATTCAATATGCATATCCAATATTATACATTACCCCGTCTATAAGTAATGCTACCCGTTACTTTAAGTACATTCCTTCACAATCTAAAAATAGCAGACAGTATGACAGCTCCGTTAAGTTATGTGAGTGTTTTGGTCATTATTAAGTCTATTTGTTCTTCATCACCCATAAAAAAGGAGTGGGCTCCAGTTTGGGCAAACCCCATTTTCTGATAAAAAGCAATAGCATTTTCATTTTTTTCCCATACTCCTAGCCAGATTTTCTTTTTATTAAGTTCAATCGCAATTTCTATAGCTACATTTAACAGATATTTACCAAGCCCGTGTTTTTGAAATGTCCTTTTTATATAAATCCTCTCAATTTCAAGTGATTCATCACCCATTTCTTCAGACTGAGCATCATTGGTATTGACCTTTAAATATCCTGCGACTTCATCATTTAATAAAACAAAAAAGAATTGCGAAGAAATATTGGATAATTCTTTTTCTATTTGTTTTAAGTTAAATCCCATTTCCAAATAGGCTTCCATATTTTCAGGTGAATTCTGGTCCTTAAATGTCTCATCAAATGTTTCATAGCTAATTTCTTGAAGTATGTGTAAGTCCGCAATGGTGCATTTTTTTATCTTTATAGTCATTATATTTAGCTCCTTATTTATCATTAATAATTTCTTTTGTTACCTTTTTTAACAAATTCCCAATCGACTTCTACATTTTTCCTCACTCTTTGAAGAAGATTAAAAATGTTCTCCACTTCCACTTCAGAAAATCCCTCTAATGCAACCTTATTGGAATATTCGTTTTCTCTTTTTATGAAAGGATAAATATGCTTCCCTTTCTTTGTTGGAAAGAGTTTTCTAATTTTTTGGTTATTTCCATCATCTTTCTTTTCAATAAAACCATTTATTTCAAGTTTTTTTATAGCACGAGCTGCTGTTGTCCGATCTACCTTTATCGTCTCAGCTAGCTTTTCTTGAATGATTCCTGGATTTTCACATATTCGAACGAGGTACAAATACTGACCTCTTGTAAGGTCATATTCTTTAAATTCTATATTACTTATCGAATCTAAAGCCCTTGCTATCATTCCAATTTCTCGTAAAATTTCTTTCATGATTATCTCCTTAACCCATTTTTTGTTTTCGACAAAAAAGATATAAATTAAATTTATTCTATTTTTATTGCATTTGCAACAAAATAATCGTATTCATATTAATCTAAAAGGATCGAAAAAAAATCTATGCAAAAAGAACAACGATTGATGAAGATTTAAAGGTAACATTTGCTATTCGGAAACAAGTAATTGTGAGGGAAAAAGTCGTACTACTAGAAGATGAATTTGATCAATTTGATACACTTAATGGACTTTGCGAACACATACTAGTCCATTACAATGAACAACCAGTCGGAACGCTAAGGATAAGGTTGATAAATGGAGAAGGTAAATTGGAGCGAATCTACATCTTTTAACCTTACCGTAAATTTGGTCTTGGAAAAATCATTATAAAAGAGCGTTAGAAGAAATCGCGGAAGAACGGGGAACCTTGCAGGTCAAACTACATGGACAAAAACAAGCAGAGGGTTTTATAAAAAATTGGGTTATCGTACTTCATCTACCAAATTATGATAAAGAAAAAAACCATTCAATATAGGCTGGTTTTTGTTGTTCTTATTCCACTAAACTGCCAAGATCCCACAGAATCAGATGTATACGCTATACAAAATTAGTTTACATAAAGCTTGTTATCAGTATTGAATTAAATAACTCAGATAGGTGAAAAACAGGCTATGAGTTAGTTGTATTACTACTCTTGACCTTTTTCCATGACTTAAATATTTCTATAAAAGAAATAAGGGTACCAATCCAAAAGAAAAAATTTGGAAATGCAAAACCCGAAGATGATTTCCCTCCAGAAATAGTTAATACACACATTATAATTAATATATACACCGCAATAAATAACTGCCACCTAAGTATTTCGGCATTACTTGGATTTCTATATCTAGCAAAGAATAAACTTAATATAATCAGTCCTAAAATAGACCAACTTATGTAGCTTTTTGGAAAGAAATTAATAAGTGTGAAATTTGGAAAATAATCATAAATAAATAAAAAGGTAAAGCAACTAACAACTGCAATTTCAATAAACTTTTTTATAAACAAGTTATCTCCCTTTCCGCATAAAAACAGTCTAAAAACCCTTTAACTAACACCAATCTTACTACTTTTATCCATGTAATAGAAATATGGGGTCTACCGCAGTGCTCGTATTGTGGCATTTTTACATTTTTAGAGAAGTTCCTCAAACCCATTCGTCGTCAAAACTCCTCACAGAAGCACTCAGACACGTTCTTAAACAACAAACACCTATTTCCTACTATATATGCTTTAAAAAAACCTAGATAGTCAAAATTGACTAAAATGCAAATTGGAGGCTCTAAAATGTATCTGACTTGTATCGTTAATAGCGTAATAGAAATAATGGAGATAACTTTAATTACTTCATCATCGTTATTTTTAACCCACTCATTTCAACAAATCTTACCATCAATCATAAAAGTGAAGGCGTACAGAACCTCATGAATTAAGAAACTGCTCTACGGCAGCTAGGTATGCTGGTAAATTATCATCATGCACAAAGTGCCCCGCGCCTTCGATCGTCACCATTTCGCAATTTGGAATAAGCTTTGATACTTCCTGTAATTTGGTTTGAGGTATATGACTGTTCTTACCGCCTATTATAAGAGTCGGTGCAATAATGTCCGGAAGTCGCGACCACCATTCGGGATTGGGTTCATTAAGTTGCTGTATAATTGAAGGCAAAACCTGCCAATCAAACGGTAGTGGCTCAGAAGGTTTGGCTGGAACGTCGAAGTGCTTATCCGTAAAAGGCGGCGGAGTGTCTTCAACAATCAATCTTTCTATCCTTGACGGATATGCTTCCGCGAAAAGATAGGATACTGTTCCACCCATCGAATGACCAATTAGTGTAAATCTCTGCAAATTCATCGTCTCGGCAAAATGTAGCAAGTCTTCGCACATTTGTTCAAAAGTGTACGTACTCGTTCTTGCACTCCCACCGTGACCCCTTTGGTCTAAAGCTAAAACGCGGTATTTTTCTCCTAAAAAAGTAGCCACCTGATCCCAAGATTCTCCACTAGTTCCTAGCGCATGAAGGAGAACAAGTGGTGGTGCGGTAGGTTCCCCACACTCACGATATTGAAAAGTAAGTCCATTCACCTTAATTTGATTTACTTGTGTTTTCACAACTATCATCCTCCTAGGTTAGAATTCACCTCTTGAAGCTCTATTTTAGATACATATCTTTCATCTAGAGCGTGATTCTCTTATCCTAAAACGTTATATTATCTACAAAACTCCTGAATAATCTGCTTCTTAATTTCTTCTATAGGAAACTTCTGAGGGTAGGTAGCTATCATGAGCATGATGCCTTGGAGCACAGATGAAAAATATAACGATCGTTTTCTTGGTGCCTCTACTCCTTTCCTTTCAAATATTTCACATTGCAACTCAAACAATCTGGCATTTTCTTCAACAAGTAGTTTGCTATATTTAATCAGCCCTTCATCAGCTTCTGGTTGAGTTTGCAGGTGCAGATAAAACCGATGAATTTCTGGATTCTGATGGATCTTATCGATTGCACCATTCACAATATGTTCAAGCTGTTTACTAGGTGTATCAAAAGAAATAGCACCGTCCATTACTTCAACCACTTCTCTAATTCTGGCGTCAACCATTTCAGAAAGTAGATCTTCTTTTCCACTGTAATAATTGTATAGTAACCCTTTTGAAATACCTGCTTGTTCGGCTATATCGTTAATAGAAGTCGCATAATATCCCCTCATAATAAATAACTCCATAGCTGCAGTACAAATTTTCCCTTTGGAGAGTTGACGAATACGATCATTCTCTTTAGGAGTACGTGGCATAATAATATCAATCCTTCATATTCGTAGTAATCTCTCAATTTAATAGTTGAAGCAGGAACATCTTTACCACTAATCTCTTACTTTAAATCCTCTGTTCCTCAACTAACTTGAAGAACTTTCCATTTTATCTTATTATTGAATGAACGTTTAGTCAATAAAAATATTGGAAAATAGTGTTAAGATCTTTACAACGCTAAAAATCATTCTTTGACTCTCACGGAATCGTTAATACAATAAAATTCTAAAAAAAGAGCGTTAATCCCATTGGATCAACGCTCTCTTCATTCAATAACCTCGTTTTATCATTCATTTCCCTGTTCAATTTCCTCAACCAATAAGGATAATTCTTCCCAGCGTTCCATTGTTACTTCTAGTTTTTCTTCGACCTGTTTTTGCTCTTTATAGAGATCTTGGACTTTGCCTAGATTACTGCCGGCAGCTGCAATTTCTGCTTCGATCTGTTCTTTACGTTCCTCAAGACCGACGATTTTGTCTTCGATTTGTTCCCATTCCTGCTGATCCTTATAGGATAGGCGTTTTTTCTTTTCCTTTTTAAACGAGCCTTTTTCCGTTTGGGTTTCTTTTTCCTGTTGCATGTCCTTTAGCTTGCTTTCTTCCATATAGTCAGAGTAGCTGCCTTGGAAACGTCCTATTTGACCCTTTTTATTAAAAACAATTAAGTGATCAACAACACGGTCAAGGAAATAACGATCATGGGATACAGTTAAGACAACACCAGGAAATTGATCGATATAATCCTCCAATACACTCAAGGTCTGTGTATCGAGATCATTTGTTGGCTCATCAAGAAAGAGGACATTTGGCTCTTCCATTAACACCTTCAATAAATAGAGTCGTCGTCTTTCACCACCAGATAGCTTGCGGATATATGTCCATTGAGCAGGTCTTGGGAATAAAAACCGCTCAAGCATTTGTTCTGCTGTAATGACTTGACCATCAATCGTATGAACAATTTCCGCTGTTTCCTTAATGTATTCAACAACACGAAGGTTTTCATCCATTTCTTCATGTTCTTGTGTATAAAAACCGATTCTCACGGTAGTCCCTACTTCAATCGTACCTTGGTCTGCTTGAATGCGGCCAGCCATTAGATTTAGTAGTGTTGATTTTCCAGTTCCATTAGGACCAATAATACCTAGTCTTGAACTTGGTGTTACTAAATAACTAAAATCATTGATCAATACTTTGCCGTCATAGGATTTAGAAATGTTTTCTAGCTCAAGGACTTTTTTCCCTAGTCGGGTTGAACCAATCGCAAAGTCAAGATCCTTATTCATTGCTGGACCCTTTTGTTCTTGAAGATCCTCTACTCTCCCAATTCTTGCTTTTTGCTTGGTTGATCTAGCCTTTGCGCCACGGCGTAGCCATGCAAGCTCACGTCTTAGTAGATTTTGCCTTTTCTCTTCCGCTTGACCGGCATTGATTTCTCGTTCTGCCTTCTTCTCTAAGAAAACTTCATAGTTTCCTGAATAAGTATAAAGCTGCCCTTGATCTAGCTCGAATATTTGATTCGTCACTCGATTTAAAAAATAGCGATCATGGGTAATTAATACGATTGACCCTTTGTATTGAGCCAAAAATCCCTCTAACCATTCAATTGTTTCATTATCAAGATGGTTTGTAGGCTCATCTAAAATCAAGATATCTGCAGCTTGAATAAGTGACTTCGCAATCGCTACACGCTTCTTTTGCCCACCTGATAAATGATTCACTGGCTTAGCAAAGTCCGTTATGCCTAACTGTGTTAAGACAGTTTTAGCTACAGTATTTGCTTCCCATGCATCATGTAGATCCATTTTTTGTTGCATCGTCATTAGTTGCTTAAGTTTTGTTTCATTCTCTGGATCACTCTCTAGTTGACCTAAGGCTTTTTCATACGCCCTCATTACCTGCATAATTGGTGCATCACCAAAATAAATTTGCTCAAGTACTGACAATCCCTCAGTAAGTTCTGGATCCTGAGGCAAATATTCTATTCGAAGACTATTGGAATGACTAATATCACCCGAGTCAGCTGTTTCTAGACCTGCAATGACTTTTAATAACGTTGACTTACCTGTTCCATTAACCCCTATTAACCCAATTCTTTGCTTCTCGGCAATCGTAAAAGAAATATGATTAAATAAATCTTTCTCGCCATATGTTTTATATAAATTTTCAGCTTGTAAGATGCTCATCGTTTATCCTATCCTTCTACACAGTATTATTCTATTGTAAAGCATAACAGGACACTACGCTAAAAAATAGTCTTTCCAATGTTTTTCTATTTCTAGAACGGGTAAATGACAAGTATATTCGTGAAAGTGGGTGAAACGTAATGAAGGAGTCTGATTATAAACAAAGAAATGAATCTGATCATCCTGAACAATACAAAACGGAGAAAAAGTCATTATTCGATCGTTTTGAAAGTGAACAAAATGTAGATCCCATCCCAATGGAAGATTTGAAAATGGAATTACGCGAAGAAAAACAAAAACATAAAACTAAAAACCAATCCTCTAGTGAAGAAAAGTATAAATAGACCAAGATCGAAATAACAACGGTTTTGACCTGTCTTATTGGCATGTCAAAGCCCTTTTCCGCGTCTATTTCTTATCGTTTATTGCTTTTAAGATTATTTACCAGAACGTGTCAAAGGGTTACTTACAACATGTTCTCTATCAGCAAATTCAGTAACACACCTTCCACTATTTTACCTACATTCATCTTATTTCGATTCTATCCTCTCACCTTATATTTTTTAAACAATATTTATTTTTAAATTGCCTATCTTTCATATTGATTTTCTTTGAACAAAGCGATATATTAACTGTACTAATAATATTAATACAGTTAATACGAAGGGGGTTACTTATGTTTCAGTTAGATGTTAGAAGCAGAAAACCCATTTATGAACAATTAGTCGAAAAGATTAAAGAGTTAATTATCAATCAGATTTTAAAACCAGGCGAACAATTGCCCTCAGTTAGAATGTTATCGAGCCAATTAACTGTTAATCCAAATACGATCCAAAGAGCTTATCGTGAGCTTGAAGGTCAAGGATATCTATATTCGGTTTTGGGCAAAGGTAATTTTGTTGCTGAAATAGAACTCCAACCAACAGGAGAAAAGTTAGCTGAGCTTAAGTCTGAAATTGAAAGGCTTATTGCTGAAGCCATCTATTTAGGATTAACAAAAGAAGATTTATATGTTTTATTTCACGAAGCCTATCATCATAACAAAGGGGATAAACAGTCATGATTCAAGTTCATTCCGTAATTAAGAAATACAATAAACACATTGCTGTAGATAACCTCTCACTCACCGTTAATAAAGGATCAATATATGGTCTCCTTGGCTCTAATGGAGCAGGAAAGACCTCTTTATTAAAAATGATTGCAGGGATTAACCGTCAAGATAAAGGAACGATAAAAATCGGTGGTTTGACAGCCTATGAGAACCTAACTATTAAAGAACGGGTTGTTTTCATTCCAGATTCCCTTTACTTTTTCCCACAAGCAACTGTTGCTCAAATGGCAGCACAATATAAGGAGTACTACCCAACGTGGAATCAACAGCGATTTGAGCAATTGAAGCCTGCCTTCAATATTGGATTAAGCAGTAAAGTCCATCGCTTGTCTAAAGGAATGAAACGTCAGGTTGCATTTTGGCTTGCCTTATCAGCGATGCCGGACGTGCTAATCTTAGATGAACCGATAGATGGTCTTGACCCTGTTATGAGGCAAAAAATTAAAAATCTCTTGTTCCAAGATGTCGCAGAGCGTCAGGTGACTGTGTTGATTTCATCACATAACTTACGTGAAATTGAGGATCTCTGTGATCATGTTGGCATTATGCATCAAGGGAAAATCATCATTGAAAAGGAACTTGATGACTTAAAAACGGATACCCATAAAGTGCAATTAGCACTAGCAGATCCGACTCATGAAGAGCATCTATTAAATAAGTTAAATATTCTTCACCATGAAAAAAGAGGCAGTGTATCACTTCTTATTGTTAAGGGTAATGAAGAAAAAATTAGCAAAATCATTCATTCGAGTGAAGTGATACTTTTTGATCTATTACCTCTCACATTAGAAGAAATTTTTATTTACGAAATGGAGGATGTTGGCTATGAAATTGAAAAGATCCTTCTTTAAAAGTGGATTGATTAAACAAGATCTAAGACAGCACGGTTGGATAGCGATTGTATTTTTCATTTTCCTTTTGTTTGCTATGCCATTAGAACTCCTTCAGCTAGTATCTAGAGATTTTGTTGTTTTTGAGGATTATCCAAATTACTTGATGATCAATACAGAGTTACAAATAATGATGATCTTTTCTATACCTATTGCAGCAGGGTTACTACTCTTCAGATATTTACAAAACGAAACTTCTGTTGATATGATTCATAGTTTGCCTATTAAGAGGGTGACTCTGTACATCAACCATGTGATTAGTGGACTATTGTTATTGTTTATTCCAATCGTGCTAATATCATGTATCACTTATTTTGTAACGAATTCTCTTGAAGAATTTGAATCTATTTTAACGGTTTCAGAATTGATCTCATGGACTGGTCTTATTCTACTACTAACATGTATGATGTTTATCTTCACTGTAGCAGTAGGTATGATGACAGGTATGTCTAGCGCTCAAGCCATACTGACCTATATCTTTCTCTTCTTACCTATTGGTTTGACAGCTTTAGTAAGCTATAACTTAACTTTTTTACTATTTGGTTTTTCGCCTATTTTCATAGAGGATAAACTAGCCTATCTGTCTCCATTCTTTCGATTTATTGAAACTTGGTCGACATCAACGTCCTTTTCTCCTCTTGAAATTACCATATACTTGCTATTAACAATATGTTTGTTTTTCTTTGGAATTGGACTTTATAAAGCAAGACAGCTAGAACAAGCTACAGAAGTAATTACCTTTTCGTTTTTACGACCAGTATTTAAATATGCTGTAACCTTTTGCAGTATGATTTTAGGTGGATCGTACTTTTCAATATCGGGGACTCTCAATTGGAATTGGATCATTTTTGGTTACATATCAGGTGCTTTAATTGGATATACAGCCGCAGAAATGATCCTTAAAAAAACATGGAGAATCTTCCAATTCCGTGTATTCACCGGTTTTATCGGGTACAGTATCATTTTTACACTGATCCTAATTAGCATCAAGACTGATCTTTTACATTATGAGCAAAAACTACCACGAATGGACCAAATAAGTGAGGTTTTTTATGGTAATAAGTATGATGCACAGGAACTTTTGGGCAATGATATGGATATATTCTCTGACTCTAAGCTTTATATTCAAGATGTTAGACTACTACATGAATATATACTAGATGAGAAGAATCTAATTACATCCCAAAATGAAGATACATTATATTTAGAAGATATTGTTATCGCTTATCGCCTTAACAATGGAAAAAGACTCACGCGTGAATATAGCCTTCCTGTCCAACTAATGGAGAAAGAGTTACAACCTGTCATGGAAGCAGAACCTTATAAAAGGAATCTTCCTGAACTTCATCAATTATTACGCGATGATGTTCAATCAATACGAATTACCCCTAGTGGACCGGTTACAAAGCAAGTTATATTAACTATGCCTGAGGAAATAAAGGAGTTTAAGCAAGTACTTGAAAATGACCTACTCTCCCAAACATTCAATGACTTCGTTACCCAACCAAGTCCATGGGCTTATATTGAATTTTCTAATAGAGAAGCAGATCGAGACCAACGAGAAATATTTGATGGGTATAACATAGAATGGAAGAAATCTTATGATGAGGTTTCAAAATGGCTAGATGAGCATGGTTATTTGGATGACGCTCGCGTAAATAGTGATGATATTCTCAGTGCCGAACTTACGAAGGTCATGAATAATCAAAGGCCTGACGATTACTTTGATCCTTTAGAATTATTCGAAAACGGTGAACAATACATCAAAATAAATGATAAAAAGCAGCTATCCGATACGCTAGAAAAATTTACAGAAAATCCTAATGAAGATCATACTTATTACATCAAATTTATTCTCAAGGACGGTAATGAGTGGTTTGGAGCTTTAGCAGATGCCGATGTTCCTGCAGAGTTAATAAGTGAATTTAAGTAAAATATCAATAGAATAAACCTTATATCCCTTTCTAAAATAAAAATGCTGAGTCTTATCTAAGACCCAGCATTTTTTTCTAACAAAACGACTATGATACACATCTTAATAATGAAAACTTTTATGACGCCTGTTCTTTATCTGGTTTATATTCATTCTCCCAATAATCAGCATTTTTAATTCCAAGTGCTTTTGGATCAAATACAGGATCGATTCCCAACTTCTTTTGCCGTTCATAATCTTTTAAGGCAAGCAATGCTGGTTTTGCTAATATAAGTATGGCAATCAGATTCAACCAAACCATTAATCCTAGTCCGACATCCCCTAGTGCCCACACAAGCTTTGCTTCATTTACTGCTCCGTAGAAGGTTGCAGCAAGGATAATGACTTTTAATAAAGTTATTGCTAGCTTATTATTTTTGCGTATTAAATAGGCAACATTCGTTTCCGCAATATAGTAATAGGCCATGATCGTCGTGAAGGCGAAGAAAAACAATGATATAGCAACAAAACCTGCACCAAATCCAGGTATAACAGATTCGATCGCTGCTTGTGTATATCCAGGTCCCGCTTCTATCCCTTCTAAATTATTCACTAGCATTGTACCATCAGGTGCTTCTGTATTATACATCCCAGTAAACAAGATCATAAATGCGGTAGCAGAACATACGAATAATGTATCAATATAAACAGAAAATGCCTGGACGAGTCCTTGTTTGGCTGGATGTGATACTTCTGCCGCAGCCGCAGCATGTGGTCCAGTACCTTGACCCGCTTCATTTGAATAAATACCACGTTTTACACCCCATGCAATGGCAGCTCCGACAATTCCGCCAAAGGCTGAATCAAAAGCAAAGGCACTTCTAAAGATAAGCCCTAGCACTGCAGGAAGTTCTTTAATGTTTACAAATACGATAATTAAAGAGACTAAAATATAAGCAATTGCCATGAATGGTACAACAAATTGAGCAACATTTGCAATCCGTTTTACACCACCGAAGATAATAATACCAATTAACGCAACAAGGATAATACCAGTAATCGTTGTGTTCATGCTAAATGCATTTTCTAAACCAACAGCAATCGAATTCGATTGGATACCTGGCATTAATAGACTCATTGCGATGATTGCAGCGATAGCAAAGGTTACTGCAAACCATTTCCAGCCAATTCCTTTTTCTATATAGTAAGCAGGACCACCTCTATATTGTCCATCCTGCTTGACTTTGTAAATTTGCGCGAGAGTTGATTCTATATAAGCACTTGAAGCACCGATGAAGGCAATTGCCCACATCCAAAACACAGCACCAGGTCCACCAAATGCGATCGCTGTAGCAGTTCCAGCAATATTACCAGTTCCTACTCGTCCTGAAAGTGCGAGTGAGAGGGCTTGAAAAGAAGACACCCCAGCAGCTGAACTTTTACCTTTAAACATAAGAATAACCATTTCTTTAATATGTCTTACTTGTAAAAACCGAGTTAAAATTGAAAATAATAGCCCTACCCCAAGGCAAATATAAATCACTGGCGTACTCCATAGTACATTGTTTAAACTAGTCACAAACTCCTCCAATAGCATTTCCCCCTTTAAATTTACAGAATTTTCTCACTTAATTAGTATAATCAATTTGTCCATCGTACACAATATTAATGTAAGATACTCTCCCACTTTATTTTACTATGATAAAATAATTTGTCGAATAATAAATATTGCTAGTTTTTCGGATTTATAGTATTTAGGATATTCTCCTGAAGGCGAATTATATTCTTTTTCATCTCGATTCCATTATCCTCAAGAGCTTTTATTTTTAGGATAGATCAATAGAATCGACTATATAAATAATCCTATTCTTATAAAGAGCAACAAAATCTAAGAGAAAATTACTATGTTTATATATAATAACAGCTTTACTTTCTCCTATAGCAGGATAGTGAAAAAACACATATTCATTCTAATTACCGTACGTTTAGTTGGGAGGTCCCTGACCGTTATACCAATAGTGTAATAGATTGCGCACGTCAACTTCTTTCCTAGATCTATTCTAATTAAAAAAATGACCCAAACAAGATCGATCCTTGTTGGGTCATTTTTTTATAAACTATTAGTAGATTGGTTCTTTAGTTTCCTTGTTTCTTATTAGCAACCTCTAATGCACGATTTGTTTCTTCTGCTGCTTGATCTAATGCTTCCTTTGGGTCCATTCCTTGATATAAATTCTCCATTGCCGTTACGACTTTTTGACGAGATTCAGGGAATACGGAGATTAAAGCACCCTGGGTCGCTGCACTTTTCTTAGTTTCACTAAGTTGATCAACCGTTACTTTTAATTGTGGATACTTTTCCCACTCTTCTTTTACAATATCTTGCTCATAAGCAGCTGGATTTATTGCAAAATAACCTGTTTTCACATGCCAATCAGCTTGTACTTCTGGAGTTGTTAAATACTTCATAAATTCCCATGCAGCTTTTTGTTTGTCTTCCTTAATCCCACTAGACATCCAGACAGAAGCTCCACCAATGATAACACCTTCTCGTTCTGCATCATCTGGGATCGGTAGGTAAGATACACCTACTTCAAAATCAGAATTATCAACCATAGCTTTCACACCTGCTGAAGAATCTAAATACATGGCAATTTTACCAGCTTGGAATGCTGCACGCATATCATCCCAGTTTTGGCCAACATTATAGAAGGTTCCTTCGTTATACATATCGCTAATTAATTCAAAAACATTTAATCCTAACTCATCATTAAATGTTGCTTTTTCGGCATTTCCTGTACGCCCATTTTCATTATCTACGTAATGGCCACCTTGCTCAGCTAGCATTTCCTCAAAGAACCAACCATAGTTTAAGATCGAGAATCCATATTGACTTGTTTCTCCACCTTCAGCTTTTGTTAGCTTTTTTGCTGCTTCCTTCAATTCACTATACGTCATTGGTGCTTTTTCTGAATCTAAACCAGCTTCTTTAAATGCATCCTTATTATATACAAGGACAGGTGTTGATGAATTAAAAGGCATTGAATATTGTTCACCATCTACAGTATAGTAGTTTGCAATATTCTCTTCCCATTGTGACGTGTCATAATTATCATCATCAATAAATGTTTGAACAGGTTGGACTTTGCCGCTATCGATCATGTATTTTGTTCCAACTTCAAATGTTTGCATAATCGTTGGAGCATCTTCTGTTCCAGCAACTGTATTAAACTTTGTTAACGCTTCTTCATATGTACCCTGGAAAATAGGCTTTACCTCAATATCTTCTTGAGATTCGTTATAGTCAGCCACAATATCATTTAAGACCGTTTCAAGATCTCCACTCATTGCATGCCAAAACACAACCTCTTGCTTTTCTCCGCCTGCAGTCGTTTCTTCACCATCACTTTTTACATCAGTTTCGGTAGTCCCTGTGCTTGTACTAGAGCACGCAGCTATAACCAATAATAAGAGCGTAGACATTATTGTAAATAATTTCTTCATGTTACATTCCTCCTCGATAATCTATCTTCATTTGATTGCACCCTGTGTTAATCCTTTTTGCAGACGTTTTTGTCCTAAAAATAACAGGATAAGTGTTGGTAAAATAACGACGACAACCGCTGCCATAACCACCCCCCATTCAGTTGAAATTTCTTGAGACTGAAGTTGTTTCAGACCAATTTGAACAGTTCGAACACTTTCATTATTCGTGACTAGCAATGGCCATAAATACATGTTCCAGGTTGTTAAGAAGCTATAAATCCCTAATGTAATTAAGCTGGTTTTAGAAACGGGTAAAACAATTCTCCAAAAGAAACGAAAGCGATTAATCCCTGCAATCTGTGAAGCCTCATATAATTCCTTTGGGATCGTTTTAAATTGCTGTCTGAGTAGAAATGTTCCAAATGCTAACGCGAAAAATGGAATCGTCAGACTTGTATATTGATTGATCCAGCCTAATTTTTGTACCGTTAAAAAGTTAGGAACCATCGTAGCCTCCCAGGGAATCATCATCGTTGAAATGAACAAGAAAAAAATAAGATCTCTTCCTTTAAACTGGATAAAAACAAATGCATAAGCAGCTAAGCTTGAGACAATTAATTGGCCAATCATGACAATTGTTGAGACGAAAAGACTATTCCATAAATAATGAATAAGTGGTAACTTTTCAAATGCCTTTTTATAATTGTCTAACGTCAATGCTTCAGGTACCAGGTTGCCTTTCAACACCTCTCCCCCCTGCATAAAACTGATCATGAATGCATAAAAAATAGGAAACATCATGAACACAACAGAGACAATCAGCAGACTGTATATAACAATTTTTTTTGTGTGATTCATTGGTAATGTACCTTCCTTTCTGCAAGCTTAAATTGCAGAATGGTAATCATTAAAATGCAGAAGAATAAAATTGTTGCTTGGGCGCTAGCAGAACCAACGTTGAAGTTAACAAACGCCTCCTTATAAATCGAATACACGATTACATTTGTTGATTCGATTGGTCCACCCTTTGTCAAAATATCAATTTGTCCAAATGTCTGGAACGAATGAATGAACGAGACAGTGATAATAAAGAACAAGGTTGGTGATAGCATCGGAACTGTTATTCGACGCAGTTTATACCAATAGCTAACACCTGCAATTTCAGCATTTTCATAGAGATGCTCATCAATATTTTGCAAACCACCTAACAGAATAAGAAAAGCAAAGCCTGTATTCATCCAAATAGTTGAGATGGAAACTGCTATCAGGGCAAGACTTGGATCAAGCAACCATTGAACTTCAGATAATCCGATAAGACCTATTACCTTATTAAAAATACCAATCGTCGGGTTATACATAAACATCCAAATGACTGAAGATGCCGCTACACTCATCCCCATTGTCGAAGAAAACATCGTTCTAAAAAAGCCGATTCCCTTAACCTTTTCATTTGCAACTAACGCTAAAAACAAGGCAAGAATTACACCTGCTGGAACCGTATAAACAACAAATAGTATGGTTGCTTTTATACTTTTTTGAAAGCTGGTTGACTGCAGCAGAGCGGTAAAATTTTCTAGACCGACAAAGGTGATAGGTACTCCTTGTCCATCGGTTAAAAAAAAGCTTAAGTATAATGTTCGTATCATCGGATAAAAGAGAAAGAGTCCAAATAGGATAATAGACGGTAAAAGAAAAAGTAAACCTACTAATGCATTCGGCAATTCTTTTTTTCTACCTAATGGTTTCTCTTTCACCTTCATACTTGTGGAAGAAACACTAGGTACGTTACTCATAAAATTGCCTCCTCAAGGGTAATCGATCTCTTGTCATCATTATTTATTTGATGGAGAATACATTCATCGTTATCATGATCAAAAAGAACGAGATCATTTTCATCAATAAAAAGCGGTAGATTTGCACCGATTTCAATAGTCCATTGACCTACCCATTTTGCAATCCACTGCTTGTTACCAACTTCAAACATAATAAGCGTCTCTGTACCAAGCACTTCAACATTTTTAGCTTCAGCAAAAAAACTCACTTGCCCATCCTTTGCAAGCCTAATACTTTCAGGGCGTACGCCCACTGTTACTTTTTTGTTATGAGGTATAGCTGAACTAGTAAGCCTTTTATCGCTAATGATGGAACGATTGTCTTCTAATAAAAGAGCTCGATCAACTATCATCGCAGCTGCTAGATTCATTGGTGGTGATCCAATGAATGATGCAACAAATGTATTTGTTGGATTATTATAAATCTCTAAAGGTCGTCCAATTTGCTGCACTTCACCTTTGTGTAAAATCATCATCCGATCAGCCATTGTCATTGCTTCTGTTTGATCATGTGTGACATAGATCATCGTAATCCCTAATTGACGTTGGATTTGGCGAATATCTGACCTCATTTTTGCTCGTAGTTTTGCATCTAAATTTGATAAAGGTTCGTCCATAAGACATATCGGTGCATGTGTCACAATTGCTCGAGCGAGCGCAACCCTTTGTCGTTGTCCACCCGAGAGTTGGCGTGGCTTTCGACTCAACAATTCAGACAAGCCGAGCATTTCTGCTGCATCTAAACATCTCTGCCTTTGTTCTATTTTAGAAAGCTTTTTCGTATGTAAACCAAACGTTATATTTTGCTCAACACTTAAATGAGGATAAAGTGCATAATTTTGAAATACCATCGACAAATCACGTTGACTTGGTGGAAGTTTATTCGCTAAGAAATCACCGATAAACAAGTCTCCCCCTGATACTTCCTCAAGTCCTGCAATCATTCGCAACATTGTGCTTTTACCACAACCAGAAGGCCCTACTAATACAAAAAATTCTCCCGGCTCGATTGCAACATCAATCGCCTTAATAACATCTGTTTTTCCATCATAAGATTTGGATACATTCTTTAATTCAACGGATTTCATACCATTTTCCCCCTGACAAAACATCTCTCTATCTTTCTTGTTAACTACTATTTTAAAATGATAGCAAAATGCTTGACCTAGCTTGCTACCTCACATTGTCTTATCTTACGCATGAAATATAAAGATTGTGTGAAGACACTGTATTTATTTGTAAATCTGATGTTTATAGTTTGTAAAGGTGCTAATTGCTAGTTAGTAAAACCTTCCGAAACTAGTTTCTTACAAATGAAATGTGAAAGCATAGGATCGTTCAGGAAAGTCACTTTGGGTTTACAATTAAAAAAGGTACTCACCATTTGGCAAGTACCTGCTTCTAAATCTTATTTTGGAGCTCGTAATAAAATCCTTGTTCGTTTATTAGTTCATCATGTGTTCCTCTTTCAATAATTCGTCCATCCTTCAAAACCACTATTTGATCTGCCTTTTGAATCGTATTAAGACGATGAGCTATGACAAACGTTGTTCTCCCCTGCATTAACCTTGCTAACGCCTCTTGGATTCTGATTTCCGTTATCGTATCAATGCTACTAGTAGCTTCATCTAAAATTAATAGTTTTGGATTAGCCAACATCGCTCTTGCTATTGCTAAAAGTTGCTTTTGTCCATGACTTATCCCATCTCCATCATGACTTATGATCGATTGATATTGGTTTGGCAGCTTGCGAATAAACGAATCTGCATTTGCAAATCTAGCAGCCTCTTCTACTTCCGCGTCTGTTGCATTTAATCTTCCATATCTGATATTTTCTAAAATCGAACCATGAAAGAGGAATGTATCCTGTAAAACAAAAGCCATTTGCCTGCGAAGACTATCACGACTCATTCGATTAATGTCGATTCCATCAACAGTAATGACGCCATCATCCGCGTCATAAAATCGTGAAATGAGATTAATTAACGTGGTTTTCCCAGCACCAGTTGGTCCGACTAATGCGACCGTTTCCCCTGGCTTAGCATGCAAGCTAATCTGTTCAATTGTTTGTGCATCTTCGCTCTCATCATATGAAAAAGATACATTCGAAAAAACAACTTCTCCTCTTATTGAAGGCAGCTTTTCCACCGTAGTTGAAGCATCGCTTTCCTCTGTTTCATCGATAATCATAAACACCCTGTCTGCTCCAGCCAATGCTGATAGTAATGTATTAAATTGGTTGGCAAGGTCATTTAAAGGCCGAGTAAACTGTCTTGCATATTCAGCGAAAATAACAATAACACCTATAGTCACGAGTCCATTTAATGCTAATAAACCACCTACTCCTGCAATAATCGCAAAGCTTAGATTGTTTAACATGTTCATAACCTTTGGTATAAAGCCCGAGATTGTTTGTGCCCAGAAGCCAGATCGTTTTAGGTTATTACTTTTTTGAACGAAATCCTCGATTACCTTTTCCTCTTGAGAATACGCCTTAATCATCTTTTGCCCTGAAATAACCTCTTCAATATAGCCATTAAGTTCTCCTAAATTTTGCTGTTGCATTTTAAATAGTTTACCAGTTCGTTTGGTAATCCACTTCATCCCAATCACCATTAAAGGGATGATCGTCAGCGTTATGACAGTTAGCAGCGGACTGAGGATAATCATGACAGTAACGGTGCCAACTAAGGTTAAAACACTTGAGAATACTTGAATCACGGAACTATTCAATGTAGAGCTAACATTTTCTATGTCGTTGGTAACGCGACTCATTACTTCTCCATGCTGCCGTTTATCAAAAAATGAGATCGGAAGCTTATGTAGTTTATGAAATAAGTCTGTTCTTAACCTATTTACAGTCGTTTGTGCAATTCCAATCATCCAATAATTCTGTAAAAAAAGCGCTAGTGAATGAAAGGCAAAAATCACTGCTAATCCTATTAATAATAGGAGCAATCCATTCATTTCCTGTGAAACCATGTAATCATCAATGGTTATTCCTATTAAATAAGGTCCTAGTAAACCTAAAGCAGAGCTTACCAATACCATTAACAACACACTGAAAAGTTGTAGCCGTTTAGCGGATAAGTATCTCCATAGTCTAGTTAATGTACTAAAGTTAATTTTCATTCGCTTTTTTGTTTTTGTTACATGATTATGTACGCTAATTCTTTCATACTTAAAGGGTCTAGTTAGTTGCTTTAACATCTGTTAATTCCTCCATCATCTGAGAGTGATAGATTTTTTGATAAAGCGGTGATGTCTTTAGTAATTCTTCATGTCGTCCAACAGCGACCAAAACACCATCATCTAATAGGAGAATCTTATCCGCTTCTAGTGCAGAACTGATTTTTTGAGTGATAAGTAGTGTCGTACAAGAAAAATTTTCTATCGCTTTTAAAAGCTTCATTTCTGTTTTAGCATCTAATGCACTTGTACTATCATCCAATAAAAGCAATTTTGGTTGTCTAACCAAAGCTCTCGCAACAGACAATCGTTGCTTTTGTCCACCTGAAAGATTAACACCTTTTTGACCAATCTTTGTTTCATACTTATCTGGTAGTTTTTCAATCGTTTCATGAATTTGTGCAGATTGAGCAGCCTCGATAACTTCCTCAATTGTTGCATGCTCGTTCCCCCAAGCAATATTGTCCTTGATTGTTCCTGTAAAAAGAACTGCCTCTTGTGGAACAAGGCCTATTTGATCGCGCAAATTTTTCAAGTTAATTGTATCTACTGGGGTATCATCAATGATAATTCGTCCTGAATCGACTTCGTAAAACCTCGGGATTAGTTGAAAGAGTGTCGATTTACCAGAACCTGTTCCACCCAATAAAGCAACCGTTTCTCCTGCATTTACGGTGAATGAAATATCGCTTAGAACGACCTGTTCTGTATTAGGGTATGTAAATGAGACTTGATCAAATTTCACTTTTCCTTTTGCAAACGTATTTGTTGTTTCTTCATGATCATTATCAATCTCTGTATCTAATACTTCCGAAATACGGGCTGCCGAAGCATGTGAGCGTGATAGAAACATAACAATAAATGAAAACATAGATAAAGCTGCCGTAACACGCAATCCATAATTAACAAGCGCCACTACTTCTCCTACCTGAACATTGCCGTTAACAACTTGGTTGGAACCATTCCAAAGAATGACGACAATTGCTAGATTCATAATCAGTAATAAGATAGGCATAGATGATTCAATTAACCGAAACGTGGTAATGGTTGAATCTCTTAACGAATTAGTCGCATTTGTAAATCTACTTATCTCATGATCCCTTCTCACATACGCCTTGATCAATCTCATACCCATCAAGCTTTCTCTTAAGACATCATTCACATTATCGAGCCGGGATTGAACATGTTTGAATAAGCGACTTCCCTTTTTCATTATCCAGAAAAGCATCAATATCACGGCAGGAATAACAACTAGAAAAATACTTGCTAATGTTGCATTTACGATAAATGACATGATAATTGCCCCTATTACAAGGAGCGGTGCTCTTAACATAATTCTAAGTCCCATAAATAATGTATTTTGAAGCTGTGTGATATCATTTGTCATTCTTGTGATTAATGAAGAGGCTGGAAACTTGCTCAATTTTTCAAAAGAAAACTCCTGCACCTTAACAAAAATTTGTTTTCGGATATCAAAACCAAAGCTCTGACTGACATGAGCAGCATAAAATGAGTTAATCATCCCTGATGCAAATGCAATTAGGGAGATTCCGACCATTACTCCACCCCAAATCATCACAACCGTAAGATCGCCTTTAAGTATTCCTTCATCAATTATTTTAGCCATTAACAGTGGATGAAAGAGTTCAACTCCTAATTCAGTAAGCATTAATAGTAATGCAATCGACATTGGTAACCGATATGGTTTAAGAAATAAGCTATATTTCAACATCTGTATCCTCCATATATTCGCTCAAAAAAGTGGTTTTTCCGAAAGAAAGGGTTTTCATTTTGTGTATTTAGTTCATTAGCTGCTGAAATAAATGGCAACTATGTTCATGATGCTAGGGTCTGTCCTTCATATAGTTTACCAATTATTAATAGCTTTGCCGAGAAGTATGCCTACGTTTCTCTTAAACCGTTCTCTTTTGGAATAACCGCATTTTCTAATACACATATAAAATCAGCTAACTTAGCATAAATAATAACAATATATTTTACAGATTAATTAGCAAGAACATAATAAAATTATGACTCTGCTAATAAGCTATCTGAATTAATATGCTAATTCTATAACTAAAAAAGCGACAGATAGCTTGCCGTTATGTTTTATTAACTGTGCGGTACTATTAAAGTTGTTATTTTTCCCTTGTATTCTAATCTTCTTATCACATGCCTCCAGTGATAAATTGTAGTCTTTCGCTATTTTCCTTTACAGCTAGAATATACTATTCCCACAATTAGGACATATTTGCCTCACCTTGTAAATCGTATAATATCCCAGCTTTCCCTCCTCGGTTGTTTAGTTTTCATATTTAATATTAACTTTTAATGATGGTTGACCCAACGAAAATGCTTGCTCCACTATACTTGTCACATAGTTATAAAAACTAACTAGTAATATGTCACTTTAACATTATTTTCTTTCCCCTAATTTTAGAAAGCCAAAAAAGCGTTCCTACTCTTGTTAAAGGAACGCACCAGTTGCTTTAATAAGAACTCTTTACATTTTACCTTCTTTTATCCATGTCCAGATACGAAAACTACTGAGTACTGACACCAAGAAAAGTAAAAACATAAATATAACGAAAAGTGATAATCTGTTTATTTCTTGTAATCCCTCATCATTAGCCATTACCCACACAGTTAAGCCAAGTAGCATTATGTAACAAAATACATTAGGAATAATCCATACGATTCTTAACTTTGTATTATTCAATAGTACTCCCCCTCAAAGCACGTACGAATTCCAATGGGAATAAGCTCCATATTAAAAGCTGATTTTAAATAACCTGCCCCTTTTCGTTGAATAACGATAAAGAAAAAAGGCTGCCGTAGCAACCCATTTTATTCTTCAACTCTTGCACCCGTTTGTTTAAGTGCATTTGTTCACAATCAAACAAACATGAACTGCAAATAGTTGCTTAAACCACCCGAGCCCTTTAATGCAGTATGAGCTTCCGAAACGCCAGCTTCTACTCTTAAATTCTTGTACTCAATAGTTTAACTATTTCCTTCTAATTTTTAATACACCCCAGGATAACAACCAAGTAACTCCAATAAAAACTGCCTCTATCGTATAAGATTCAAAATTATTCATATGTACAGCAAAAAATTCAGATGTACTTCCAGAATAAAAATAATACCCTATCCACAAATAAGTAATTATGGATATAATGAAATGAATTAAAGGACCTATAATTATTTTATTGAATAGCCACGCTGACAAGGTTCCCAATAAGATTGCAATCGGTATTTTAAGCACTTCAATTGCATAAGGACCAAACCATGTTGACGCACTTCCCATTAGTAGACACCTCATTTTTAATGTAAAATTCAATATTTTTGTTGAACTAACCTGCCACTTTAGTTTAATATCGGGATTGCTTTCTATTAGGCATTTCGATATAGAGAAAGGAATTGTTGCCTTCTTCCGTTCTCAAATTTATCTATGTAGTTATCACCAGTCGTTTTAAAAATCACTAATTAAACTAGAAACATTTCGCACCAGAAATGCAACCGTTATTTAATAAAGAAATCTTAATTTTTGTCTCTACCACCAAAATATAAAACTATTAAAAATAGGAATAATTAAAGCTAAACCAAGACAAATGACCGCTGCTATTTTTGACTGTTTAATAGTACGTTCATCTCCCTTGCCTAAGTTTTCAATAAATGTAAGAGTGAAATAAAAACAGAAAATAATAAGTAAAATTGAAATAATTTCTCCCAAACTTACTGTCTCTATATTGTTCATAATATCCTCTACCTACCCATTTCAAATAACTGTCTCGTTGAAGATAAATTACTCTAATGGAAAGTCATATCATATATAGTTAAATACTTTTCTAAAACTCTATATTTCATGCTAGTGCAATAGACGGTTTAATTCGTTCCATACAATCCCAATACCGAACAATATTTATCTACAGAAATTCCCAATACATTTACTCAACCAACCTCTTAAGAACACCCGTCCCTTATTTTACCATTTATTTCAAGTCATTAGCTATATTTTCTTATGATCCTTCTTGTATTCTTTCCCATATCTGAATAAGAATAACCGAATGCAACGTTGAATACTTTTTAACACAATGCTCCAAAAAATGTTAAAAGCAGTGTGTTTTCATATCAGAAACACACTGCTTTTATATTTGCCTTTAGATTCACTTTTTCATATGCTGATACCTCAACAAAGGCTTAGTTTTTTCTGTTCCTATCTTTTTAAAATAAAACGAGTTAGTACTAAGACCGCTATCCTTAAGATTGTAGACATCTTTCGCTAACAGCCTCAGTGTACAGTAGAATTTTATATAGATATACTAACGCTAGTTTGCAACGTTTTACCTGGTTTTATTATCGTTAATTCTTGTTTTCTGTTCATTTCATTTGTTTTCGCCATCCATGGTTCCACACAAACAAATTCTTGCCCCTCCTCAGACCAAAGAACAATATACGGAAATTCATTCGCATATTTCACCGTTATCTGTTTCGCTATTTCCTCTAGCTCAAAACGAAAAGTAGTCATTTGAGGTTTTAGAACATATGCCTCCACTTGATCTATCGTAATAACTTCTTCAAGCTTTTTCGTTTCCATATCATTATAATCCAAGTAAACTTCTGCATCTGTGGCAATCTTTAGCTGTTTATTCGCAGTCTTAAAGTAGGGATGAAATCCTGGATAAATTGGCATTTCCTCTATTGATTTATTTTTGTATTCCTGTTCAATAACCAATTCATTTTCACGTAAAATGTATGTATATAGCAGTTCAAATTCAAATGGATAGACCGCTAATGTCTCTTCATTGCTAATAAGTCTTAGTTTGATGACACCTTCTTCTGCTGCAGTGCTTTCAATCACTTCCCATGGTAAATTACGAGCAAAACCATGATTTTTCATCGTATAAGTCTTTCCATCCCAATCATATTGTCCATTTGTTAATTGTCCTGAAATCGGAAAAAGAATTGGTATTCCGCCTCTT
The DNA here is from genome assembly GCF_059758525.1 of Metabacillus sp. GQ13. Classification (NCBI taxonomy): domain Bacteria; kingdom Bacillati; phylum Bacillota; class Bacilli; order Caryophanales; family Bacillaceae; genus Metabacillus; species Metabacillus sp. GQ13. The sequence continues at coordinate 171,299 of NZ_JCAXET010000011.1, read as the reverse complement.
ATATTTTTCGTTTCATTATGTAAAGTCTCTTCATTTAAAAACAACAATTCCTCGCCTTGTATGCCGAGACTAGTAATAATCCCGCCACGCTCTGGAACGACCTTTAACCATGATGTATTCGTAATGTTCCGAATTTCAATAAATGTTAATGTTTCTTCTTTAAATTCCTTTTTTGTATACATGTTGACACTACTCCTTTATTTAACGCTTGTTAGTTTTACTATACAGATGTTTTGGTTCGTTATCTAGTTTGAGTTCTACGTAAAAATCTATCCCCATGGGAATGATTAATCTACAAATCCGGATTACAATTTTGTAAATTTCTTCGTCTAATCTTGAATACAATCAATCAAATGATATACTCGACTAAAATAGCATTGTATTAGGTCGTTACTACTTAGCATTAATAAATCCCTTTTTCAAAGGACTGACCGATCTTGCTATATTAAGAAGAAGGAGTGCATCTATGAATCAAAAACAAAAACCATCTTTACAGATACTTTGGGAAATATTGATCGTTTCAACCAGGCTTGGTTTTACATCATTTGGTGGACCAATTGCCCACTTAGGATACTTCCACGAGGAATATATTCGACGGAGAAAGTGGATGGATGAAAAAAGCTATGCGGATTTGGTTGCTTTATGCCAATTTCTCCCTGGACCCGCAAGCAGTCAGGTTGGGATTGGCATTGGTGTGATGCGAGCAGGTATATTAGGTGGGATTACATCCTTTATTGGCTTTACCCTCCCTTCTGTCATTGCATTAATTGTCTTTGCCATCATTCTCCAAGGCGTAGATATTGGGGATGCTGGCTGGCTTCATGGACTAAAAATTGTTGCCGTCGCTGTTGTTGCCCACGCCATTCTTGGCATGGCACAGAAGTTAACACCTGACCTAAAAAGAAAAGCAATTGCCTTATTCGCATTGGTCGGTACCTTGGTATGGCAATCAGCCATTACTCAAATTAGTGTGATTTTAATCGCGGCAATCATCGGCTTCCTCCTTTTTAAACATCAAAAGGAAGAAGATGGATCACCTATTCATTTTCCGATTTCCAAACGAGTTGCTGTCACTTCACTTCTGTTATTCTTCGGCCTACTGATCATTTTGCCAATCTTATCGAAGTTGACGTCAATTAGTTGGATCGCGATGTTTGACAGTTTTTATCGATCTGGTTCACTGGTTTTTGGTGGAGGACATGTTGTCCTACCTTTACTTGAACAAGAATTCGTTCCGACAGGTTGGCTGAGCGAAGAAGCATTCCTCGCTGGTTACGGCGCGACCCAAGCAGTACCTGGTCCGTTATTTACTTTTGCAGCTTATATTGGTGCTGTCATTAATGGTTGGCAAGGAGGTCTATTAGCAACAATAGCGATTTTTTTGCCGGCATTTCTTCTTATTTTAGGCACACTGCCATTTTGGAATGATTTACGACGAAATCCAACTGTTAAGGGCGCATTATTTGGTGTCAATGCAGCAGTTGTTGGTATTTTAATCGCAGCCTTTTACCAACCTATTTGGACAAGTTCAATATTGGAACCACTTGATTTTGCATTCGCAGCGATTCTGTTCGGTATGCTTGTCTTTTGGAAGCTTCCACCATGGATAATTGTCGTTACTGGTGCAATTGGCGGCTGGTTGTTAGCCTATTTGTAAGGTTTCATTAAACTATGCCGCATCCACACCACATATTTTTAAAAAAGCTGTCTCATCCATTTGAGTCAGCTTTTCTCATTTTGAGAAGTTGTGTTTACTACTTAAGTATGTTCATTTTAAATAACAGTTCTCCTTTATCGGAAATAGTAATCTCTGAAAAAAAGTGTTTTTCTCCATATGTAATCGTAATTGTTCCATATGTTTACTCCCATTATTCTAGCTTACGATTTCTTAAAATACGCTTGAATTTTTTCCTGCTTATGACAATAATATGACTATTAGGGAATTTCGCATTTCGAAATAATCATTTTGACTAACCAAATAAAGGAGATAACATAGTATGTCTACTGCTTCAATCCCAAAACAAACAGTATCTTACCAACAAGAAACAGGGACTGTCTACAACATTTTATTTATTATCGGACTTTGTCACCTTTTAAATGATAGTATCCAATCCGTGATTCCAGCAATGTTTCCAATCTTGGAGAAGTCGATGGGACTAACCTTTACACAGCTTGGTTTAATTGGATTTACTTTAAGTATCGTTTCTTCTGTCCTACAACCAGTAGTTGGACTTTATACGGATAAAAGACCGATTCCATTTGCACTTCCAATCGGCCTAACGAGTAGTATGTTTGGTGTCCTCGGATTAGCTTTGGCACCATCGTTTCTTACCATTCTTCTATCTGTGATCTTTATCGGTTTAGGTTCAGCCATATTTCATCCTGAAGGATCCCGAGTAGCCTATATGGCAGCCGGAAAAAGACGTGGCTTAGCACAATCGATTTACCAAGTTGGAGGGAATAGTGGCCAGGCACTTGCACCAATTATCACCGCACTTATTCTTGTTCCACTAGGACAGTTTGGTGCCATTTGGTTCACAATTGTTGCAGCCATTGCTGTTGCCTTCTTAATTTATATTGCAAATTGGTATTCAAAAAGTTTATTAGCTTTAAAGACTGAAAATAAACAAAAGTCCAAGATTAATGTAAAAAATTCACCCTTAACGAAACCAATAAAACATGCAATTATCGTGATTATTTTCCTTATTTTTGCTCGTTCATGGTATGTAAGTGCCATCTCGAATTTTTATACTTTTTATGCAATCGAAAAATATAATTTAACAATCGCTGGGTCCCAAGTGTACATTTTTACCTTTCTATTAATGGGTGCTGTCGGTACATTTATTGGTGGCCCATTAGCAGATCGATTCGGAAAACGGAACGTAATCATTGTATCCTTACTTGCAACAGCACCACTTACATTAGTATTACCATTTGTAGGATCTCTGTTCTCGCTAATTATATTAGCGCTAATCGGGTTAATTCTCATGTCTAGTTTTTCTGTGACAGTTGTATACGCACAAGAGCTTGTTCCCGGAAAAATTGGTACGATGTCTGGATTAACAGTCGGACTCGCATTTGGGATGGGAGCTATTGGTTCAATTGCATTAGGGACAATGATTGATGCTGTTGGATTAACACCCACTATGATTAGTGTTGCATTTCTACCCTTAATTGGTATCACTGCCTTTTTACTACCAACTGATAAAAGATTAGTTGAATGGCAACAAGACTAATTAATCCCCTATGTTAAGAGGAGATCATTTCGTTATATAGAGCAAAAATATACCAGAAAACTAGATTAAAAGGAAATAATTGGCACTATTTTTAATCTAATTGTAACCTACGCTACCCCCTTTCTATGTTATAACTATAAGGACGAGAAAGGGGTTGCTTTATGCGAGCTTTAAAGCGAACAATTGCCACAATCGGTATTCTTCTATTATCTTTACCTATTTCTTATGTGGCAAATGCAGAAACGACTAAAGACACTTTAAACAGTGCTAAGGAACAGCTAGAGCAGAATCAACAAACCATTCTTCAAAAGGAAAAAGAACAAAAAGCTGTTGATGAAGAAGTAAAAGCTATACAAGATAATGTACAGGCTCTAGAAAAAGAAATCTCAGAAAATGAACTAAGCCTAGCTGAGGTTGAAAGTAAAACGAGAGAAATTCAGCAACTTATCGAACAAAAAAAAGAAGCGATCGTATTGCTTCAGGACAAGGTATATGCACGTGAAGGAATTATGGAGAAACGACTTGTAGCTCTCCAACACAGTGATCATACATCAATTGTAATTGAGACACTCATGAACTCTGAAAGTATTGGAAACTTTTTCGAACGAATTGGTGCTGTTTCTACCCTATTAAATGCAGACCAAACGATATTAGATGAACAAGAAGCTGATTTAAAGCAAATTGAAGAAGATAAAAAAGAAGTTGATAAACAAGAATTACTTCTCATTGCTAAGCAGACTGAACTGGAAGAAAAAAAGGCCGCGCTTGAAGGAAACTACCAAAAAAGAAATCTAGCACTTATTGCTATGCAAGATAAATATACTAAGCTTGCTTCTGAGATTAACCTTGCAGAACAAGAAAAACGCACACTACAAACGAATATAACGTCTATTCAATCTGAGATTAAAAAGGCTGAGGACGCCGCAAAAGCTAGAGCAGTTGAATTAGCTAAAGCGAAAAAGGCAAAAGAAGAGGCTGCAACTGTTGAAAAAGCACTAGCACCACCTTCACCTACTAAAACCAATACCACATCTAACAAAACTGAAACCTCTAAAAATGAAAGTTCAGGAAAAGAGATGTACGTAAATGCTACTGCCTACAGCCATGAGGACACTAAAAGTGATTTTACTTACATGGGTTATAATATTAAAAAGAATCCAAATATGAAGCTTATCGCTGTTGATCCTGGCGTTATTCCACTTGGATCTAAAGTTTGGGTCGAAGGATACGGAGTTGCAATTGCTGGAGATACAGGCGGAGCCATTATTGGTCATAAAATAGATGTGCTAATGCCCTCAAGCGCAAGAGCACTTCAATGGGGACGTAAGACAGTTAAGATTATTATCTTAGATTAATTGAAATCATCCTATAATACGTGGAATAAAGTAGCCAAATTGGATTTTTCTGATTTGGCTATTTTATATTGTTACATTTCATTAATTTTAGGTAGTTACTTGGGTTCAGGATATATCTGGTGGCTGGAGTTTTGGTTTGTGGTTTGGGTGGAGTGGGTGAAATTGATTTGGTAGTGGATTAATTATATGAGTGCGAACGATTCAATATCATTATTATTTTTTTCCTATGAAGTTTAAATTATCATCTATACGAACGTTGCAGACAAATAGAAAAAAAGCCTTTCACCAGTTTGAGTAAACGGATGGAAGACCTTCAACTTCATGTTAATGTGAGCAAGGAAAGTCCTTATTTCTAAGTAGAAGTGTAAGCCCTACCATAACGATTTAAAGTAAATGGATTAGTCTCATGGTAAGGTAATACCTTCACTCTCTAGAAATTTGAGAAATTATCTTTAAAACTATACCTTTACCATTCTGCAATAGAACCATCTTTATGTCGCCAAATTGGGTTATGCCAATCAACATCTGTTTCTGAGATTTTTCGTACATGATCTTCATTAATTTCGATACCTAGTCCTGGCCCTTGGGGGATTTTCGCATATCCACTTTCGTATTTAAATACATCTTTATCTGTAATATAATCTAGTAAATCACTGCCGACGTTGTAGTGTATCCCTAGGCTTTGTTCCTGAATAAATGCATTATGTGATGTCGCATCAACCTGAAGACAAGCTGCAAGGGCAATAGGCCCTAATGGACAATGAGGTGCGACTGCTACATCGAATGCCTCTGCCATTGAAATAATTTTTTTACACTCGGTAATCCCACCTGCATGTGATAAATCTGGTTGGATAATATCCACATACCCGTCCATTAACAATGGTTTGAACTGCCATCTGGAGAACATTCTTTCTCCTGTTGCAATAGGGATTGAGGTATGGTTAGCAATTTCTCTTAGTGCTTCATTATTTTCAGGAAGAACCGGTTCCTCAATGAACATAGGTCGGTAATACTCTAGCTCTTTAGCTAGTGATTTGGCCATTGGTTTGTGAACTCTGCCATGAAAGTCTATTCCGATGCCAACATAAGGTCCAACTGCTTCTCTCACAGCAGCAACTCTCTCTAATACCTGATCTATCTTTTCATGAGAATCAACGTATTGTAGTTCTTCCGTTCCATTCATTTTTATTGCTGTAAAGCCACTGCTAACAACCTCTTTTGCAGCTATTCCCACGTCTGCTGGACGATCTCCACCAATCCATGAGTAGACCTTAATGGAATCACGGCATGCACCACCTAGTAATTGGTGAATCGGTGCATTATAATATTTCCCTTTAATATCCCATAACGCCTGGTCAATTCCTGCAATAGCACTCATTAGGATAGGGCCTCCTCGATAAAATCCAGAACGATACATCATATTCCAGTGATCTTCAATATGAGCAGGGTCTTTCCCTATTAAATTTCCCATGAGTTCTTTGACCGCGGTTTTAACTGTTTCGGCTCTACCTTCGATAACTGGTTCACCCCAGCCAGTAATGCCTTCATCTGTTTCAATTTTTAAGAACAACCATCTTGGTGCTACTTTAAAGAGCTCAAATCCCGTGATTTTCAAATAAACTACCTCCTCTAGTTAATTTTTGATTTGAATTGACTAGCAGTGATCGTAAGTTTTTCTAAGTATACCTCGGTAACAGCTTCCTTTGTGTTAACCAGTGAGCTGCCTAAACCTACACCTATGGCCCCTTTTTCTATATACTCAGCTATGTTATTAAGACCTATTCCTCCTGTTGGTAATAGAGGAATCTGTGGAAGTGGTCCGTGTATGTCTTTCACAAAATCTGGTCCTAGAGAAGAGGCGGGAAATACCTTGATAATATCTCCGCCTCCTTCATAAGCGGCTAAAATTTCTGTAGGAGTAAAGGCCCCAGGGATACTGATTGCCCCGTAACGTTTTGTCATTTTAATCGTTTCTAAGTTAAGCGAAGGTGATAGAATAAATTGCGCACCTGCTAAAAGGGCATTACGTGCAGATTCTGGATCTAATACTGTACCAGCACCTACTAAAACATGATTACCTAATTCTTCTCGAATTTTCTCAATAGAGGTGAGAGCATTTGGTGAATTTAAGGTAATTTCGATAATACGGATTCCTCCTGCATGGAGAGCTTTTGAGATTGCAAGAGCATCTTCTGGCTTGGAACCACGAATGATAGCAATTATTTTTTCTTGTTTAATGGTGTTAAGGATATCCATTCATACTACCTCCTTTTGTATAGGCTCTTTTCTAAAAATTTGTTGCTCTAGCACTATGTAAATTCAAGTAATCTCTAGAGGGATCTCAGAGTATTTATAGTGAAAAGAGCACGAAGATAAACTTAAAACATGTCCTACAGAAAACAACCAGCTTTACGAAAACAGTCAATGGAAAATTAACGGCTTATATCTTCCTTTTGATCTTGTTTGATAAAATGTTCTAACCGTTTCTTGTCTGGAAGCCCCTCATAATCTCCTCTAACCATGACCGCCATCGCACCCATCGCGCAGGCTATCTCTACTGATTTCGATGTACTATGATTGTCTAGTAGGCCAGATATTAATCCTGCTGCAAAACTATCCCCAGCTCCCACCGGATCAACGACCTGTGCTTTAAAGCCAGAAACAAATCCTCTATTTTGTTCTTCGGCAAAGTACGCACCCTCCTCGCCAATTTTCACGACCACCAGTGAGGCACCTAAAGTCAAAAATGACTCAGCTATTTCGACAGGATCTTCTGTATCAAATAAAAACTCACCTTCTCCTTTTCCTGGTATAACAATATCTGAAAGCTTCGCGATACCTAAAAGCGTTTCTTTTGCTTCAGCTTTATTCCATAGTTTTCTACGGAGATTGGGATCAAATACAACTCGAAGCCCATTTTTCTTTGCTAACTTTATGGAATGGAATATTGTTTCTCTGGCAGTTGAACTAAGAGCGGGTGTAATACCCGTAATATAGAGATACTTCGCTTGAGCTAGATAGGATTCTTCTAAGTCTTCCGGTGCTAATTTACTTGCTGCGGAATTTTCTCGGTAATAATAAATTCTTACTTCTCCTTCACGAATGATTTCTTTAAAAAAGGTTCCGGTTCTAGAAGAAGTATTGATCTTAGTTTGGCAAGTATCTACGCCCTCTCCGCGGACAGCCATTAGTATTTGAGATCCGAATTCATCGTCACCAAGCTTACTTATCCATCCCGTCCTATGACCAAGTCTTGTCAGTCCGATTAATGTATTGGTTTCTGCACCAGCAATTTTTGAAGTGTAGGTATTCGCATGTCTCATAAGTCCTTCTGTTCCTGGTGTGAATTGAATCATAGTTTCTCCAATAGCAATTACATCCACGTTATTCCCTCCTTTTAACCGGAAACTTTATATCCTATACTATTTGAAATTTCTCTAGCAGTTTTTAATAACTTACTAGCGATATCCCCTTTTCTTGTTAGCATTCTTTCTTTTGGTCCAGCCACACTAATAGCGGCCATTAATTCATTTCCGGCACCAAAAATAGGGGCAGCTAAACAATATAACCCTTCTTCATTCTCCTCATCATCAATACTGTATCCCTGATTTTTAAAAACTTCTAATTGTTCTTCCAACTCAGATCGAACGGTAATTGTTTTATCTGTTATCGGAAGAAATTCCGTTCTATCCAAGATAGAACTTTGCTTTTCACTAGGTAGAAAGGCTAAAAAGGCTTTTCCAAGTCCTGTGCAATACAATGGTCTCCTAAAACCGGTTTGAGCAGTCGTACGAATTGAGCGGTTATTATCGATTTTAGCAATGTAGAAGAGTTCTTCCTGAGAAAGCACTGCCATAAAAACAGTCTCTTGTACATAAGACATTAAGTTCTTTAAATAGGGTGTACCAACACGGGTGAGGTCTAATGAATCCATTGCACTTCGACCAATATGAATTAATTTAGCACCAAGTTTATAATTTTTACGATCATCCTGGCTTAAATATCCTTCACTAGCTAATGTCTTTACTACATTAAAAACACTACTTTGAGGTAAATGAAGCTTCTCACTTATTTCCTTAATGGTCAGACCTTCTGGATAATTAGCTAGAAGTTCGAAAATCTCAAGCACTCTTTTTGCTGACTTTACTGACAAATCATCACCCCGATTCACATATGGAATTTTAAATTATATTTGTGATTTACTGAAACTCTATCATTCGTTACCCTTTTCGTCAACTATAATCTAGTATCCTTTAATTATTAACATTTGGTTGAAGCGCTTTCAATGATGTGTTACGATGTGAACTATAAATCACATATATAAACGTAAATTCCATATGTGATTCAATTAAGGGGGATATTATATGACTGGAAGTTCTTTAATTCTTATTGCAGTCTTTGGTGTAGCACTATTGTTATTTCTTGTCATGCGTACCAAATTACAAGCATTTTTGGCATTAATCCTAGTTAGTTATATTGTGGGCTTAGTAGCGGGATTAAGTCCCGCAGAAGTAATAAAAGCCGTACAAGATGGTATGGGTGGAACAGTTGGAGAAATTGCAGTAATAATTGGGATTGGAGCCATGTTTGGTGAGATCTTGAAGGTTTCTGGAGGAGCAGAAAGACTTGCTCTTACATTAATGAAGAAGTTTGGAGAAAAAAGAGTAAACTGGGCTTTAATGCTGACAGGATTTATTATTTCGATTCCAGTTTTTCTCGATGTTGCCTTTGTCATTCTCGTTCCTATATTATATAGTTTAGCTCGTAAAACAAAGAAGTCATTATTGTTTTATGGTATCCCATTACTAGCCGGTCTTGCGGTGACCCATAGTTTTGTTCCACCAACGCCAGGACCAATTGCCGTATCATCCCTACTTGGTGCAAACATTGGTTGGGTAATCTTATTTGGTCTTATGGCAGGTATTCCTGCTGCCATTATTGCAGGGCCAATCTTCGGAACGTATATATCAAAGAAAATACATGTTACTGTTCCGGAATATATGATTCCTGAAATGGAAAAAACTAAGAATGAAAAAGAATTACCTAGCTTTGGCATGATTGCTACGTTAGTAGGACTGCCTCTCTTACTTATATTATTAAACACTGTACTTTCAGCAGTACTTGAAGAAGGAAATACAGTTAGAACAATTATGTCATTTATCGGGGACCCCGGTGTTGCTTTAACTATTACAGCACTTCTAACGTTTTATCTATTAGGAACTAGAAGAGGCTACACAAAAGAAGAAATTCAAAACATTGCTACAAAATCCTTGGAACCAGCTGGGATAATAATCCTCATTACCGGAGCCGGCGGTGTATTTGGTCAAGTGTTGGTTGAAACAGGTGTTGGAGAGGTTTTAGCTAATACAATGTCTAACTTAAATGTACCGATTATTATTTTCGCATTCTTAATTGCTTCTGCTATTAGAATCGCTCAGGGTTCAGCTACGGTTGCAATGATTACTACAGCAAGTTTAATTTCACCCATCATTGACTCTCTTGCTATTGGTGGGCCAATGCTTGCATTACTAGTTATTACGATTGCATCAGGAGCAACTATTGCTTCTCACGTAAATGACTCAGGCTTCTGGATGGTTAACCGATTCTTTGGCTTAACTGAAAAAGAGACACTTTTATCTTGGACAGTAATGGAAACAATTATTGCCTTTGTCGGATTTGGCGTGTCACTGCTTATTAGTTTCTTTATCTAAGGATTTAGATAAAGGCACAAATTAATGACTCTTTTTGATAAATAGTTTTTCTAGTCTATAACGAAAAATTAGTAAACTTGAGAAATTAATTGCTTGACGAGGAAGTCATATATATAGGCTCCTCGACAAGTATTTTTATTTTGGACTGTTTGGTTTAATCATTAAATTAAGCTCTTTTCTAAAGTTTGTTGCTCTAGTACGAATAAAAATCGGCTTTTGGATTTTTATGATCTAAATTGAAGCTATGTCTAAAGGGATATCAGACTAATTTAGCGAAATGAGCACGAAGATATCCTTAAAACGTGTACATTAGTACTTTGTACGGAAAACAACAAATCTTTGCGAAAATAGCCTTAAATTAAATAGGAACTCTTCTAGCAATCAGTGTCTGAAAGATTATCAAAATTGATACTGGTATTCAAATTTTCAGATCAAATAGATATCTATACACAAAAGAAAAGGTCTTGCAGACAATGGAAGACCTTTAACCTATATTTATTTAATGTAAGGTGAACACACTTTCTTAATAATTACATCCCGCCCATTCAACACTATCTCCTCTTCTCGCTCGATTATCTTGGTTTGTGGACAAAATAAATAAGCGGACGTATTAATCTTATTTATGGCTCAAGGTATACTCCCATTTTAAAAGCAATACAAGTAAAACCCGACAATCAGCGCATAAGTAACACAAACTAGCAGATCCTAGTACTATACAAATAGTTATTTTTCAATAAGGAGATGATCAGATGGATCAAAGAGATTTACATTCGGAGGTAACTCCTCATCAGGATGGGAAAAAGGAATCGATTATAAACGATCCTTTATCTACGACCGGGTCACAAATGGGAATTACCCTGAATGCTGACCCTGAATTTACTCAGCAAAAAAATCCCTTTAAACATCAACCGATACTTGATCCTGAGATGACTCAATTTGAAAAGCTAATGAGAGGTAAAAAACCACAAGAATAAAGAGGTGGATCATATGTCAGATTGGAATGAGCAAGCAGCACCTAACAATAATTTACCTTCTAAAACGCTAGCATCTTCAAAATTTGTTTTAAACAGGCAGAATGCAACGAAAAAAAAATCCTTCAAACATACGCAAGCGAACAAATAACCAAAATCGTGAGACAGACATTTGTCCGTCTCATTTCCTTTTTTTATAACTAATCTTAAATGATATTCCCTTCCAATATCAAGATTAAAATCTAGTAATACGAATTAGCTTAAATGATTGTGGTGTTAAACAAACGTTTATTTTGATCGATTAATCCTATTACCCCGCTGTTCCGTTCATCCTTTAGATCCATTTTGTCGGTTAATTGTTGTACTTCACCTATTTTTAGATGGCTCCTCAAGCTTGTGCCATATATATATAGCAGCTTCTTTAATATAAAATTTAAAAATGACCTAACATCATATCATGAAGTTAGGTCAGGACAGACTTATATTTCTTCCACTCTCATTCCCTGAGATTGATCAACTATGTTCCTTCATTAATTTATAAACTTGTTCTTTCGTCGGTATTGATGACATTGCTCCTTTTCCAGTCGTTGTTAAGGCTCCACTAGCGTTCGCATAGGACAAAATATCTCGATGGTCTTCCTGTAAAACAGATGTTAGTTTTTCTATTGTGACGTTCTTTTCTAATAGTTTATATAAAAAGCCACCGATAAAGGCGTCTCCTGCACCTGTCGTATCTTGAACAGAAACTGGATATCCTGATGATTGATAGCATTCTCCATTCACATAAAGATCTGCTCCCTTTGAACCTTTAGTAAACAGAACGACTTTTACATTTCCTACAAATAGGGAGTCAATTGCATCCTGCTCATTCGTTATTCCTGTAATGAAGGATAATTCCTCATCCGAAATTTTCACAATATGAGCTTCAGGGATAAATTGAAGAATCGTATTTCGGCAATCAGTAGGATCCTCCCATAACGGTAGACGAACATTTGGATCAAAACTAACGATCGCCCCCTTCTCTTTAGCAAAACGAATCGCCTTTGAGTGAGCATGCTTCATTGGACTTTCAACTAAATCAACGGAACAGAAATGGAGAATATCCCCTTCATTAAACCAATCCTCATTCATTTCTTCTTCTGTTAATAAAAGGTCAGCAGAGGGATTACGATAAAAGGAAAAATCTCTTTCCCCATCTTCTTTTAGTGATACAAAAGCTAGAGCTGTATTTGCATCCTTTGTTCTAAATATATGTTTAGTATTTACTCCAACTTGATTTAAGGTTTCTACTAAAAAGTCACCAAAAGCATCTACACCAAGCTTGGTTATCATGGAGGCTGTCCCCCCTGCGATTGCTACAGCAGCTGCAACATTAGCAGGTGCACCTCCCGCTACTCGTTCAAAAGAAACAACATCCTTTAAATCTTTGCCCTTTTGTTCTGGAATAAAGTCAATTAGCACTTCTCCAATTGCAAATAATCCTGCCATATTTGGTCACCTCTTTTTTATATAGGCTCAACATTTCTGATATATTTACTATAGCATAAACTGCTCACTATTCTTTTAAAAATAGCTACTCTAGAAGCTAGCTTATAAGGATAGCATTTATTTGCAAAAAAAAGACACTGGATCACTTCATTCATGACCCATTGTCGTTCCTTTATTTATTCTTACCCTAAGGCTGTTTGCTTCACAAAGTACTAATGTACACGATTAAAGTACATTTTAGTGCTCTTCCTTATGGAGATAGCTTCAAGATGAGGCAATAAACTTTTAAAGAGCCTATCTTAAACAGGTACTGCAACAAAAAATTCATTGTATAAAGCTTGGACAGCATGTTTTTCTTGCGGCTCTTTGACACCAAACATCATGCTTACCTCTGATGAACCTTGATTAATCATTTCAATGTTCACTCCAGCATCTGCAAGTGCTTTAGCTGCTCGTGCAGTTGTCCCGACATTATGTCTCATGCCTTCACCTACAACCATTATTAAGACTAGATCATGCTCAATGATTACCTCATCAGCTTGAAGTTCTGTCATAATGCGTTCTACAATTTCCTTTTCAACTTGTTTATTCATTTGTTTCTGTCTTAAGATCACAGTCACATCATCAATGCCAGATGGGACATGTTCATACGTTAATCCGTTATCCTCTAATATTTGCAGTAATCTACGACCAAAGCCGATTTCTCTATTCATTAAGTATTTGCTAACATAAATGCTACAAAAGCCTTCATCACTAGCAATCCCTATGACTGGCCCATTTGAATTCGCACGTTCATTAACAATTCTTGTACCCGGGGCCGATGGATTATTTGTATTTTTTACATTTACCGGAATACCCGCTCGAAATGCTGGAATAAGTGCTTCATCATGGAAAACAGAAAAACCTGCGTATGAAAGTTCACGCATTTCACGGTATGTTAGCTCTTTAATTTCTTTTGGATTTTTAACAATTGTTGGATTAACAGAATAGACAGCATCAACGTCTGTAAAATTTTCATATAAATCTGCCTTAATACCGTTTGCTAAAATAGATCCTGTAATATCTGACCCACTTCTAGAGAAAGTTAACACTTCTCCACTTTTACTGTAACCAAAGAAACCTGGAAAAACGATAATCCCTTTACGGTCACGAAGCTTATATAAGTTCTCATATGATTCTGGTAGAACCTGTGCATTTCCTGGTTCATCCGACACTAACAAACCGGCTTCTTTTGGATTGACATAATGAGCGTCCACACCACTATGTTGGAAATAGGCTGCAATAAGCTTAGCGTTATTATCCTCGCCACTTGCTTTAATTGCATCTAAGTAACGCTCAGGTTTACTTTTATCAGCATTAAGGAGAGTTGTTAAATCCTTTGAAATGGTTTCTACAATCTCTAATGAAATAGTTAATTCTTTTGCAATACTTGCGTATCTATCAATAATTATTTCAAAAAGGTCCTCAGCATTTTCATTAGCCAAGTATCTCTGTGCACACTCTATTAGTAAGTCGGTAACTTTGATATCGTCCGAAAAACGTTTCCCTGGAGCTGAGACGACAACGACCTTTCTATCTGAATCTGATACAACAATTTGTAAGACTTTATTAAGTTGTTCCCCTGAAGCTAAAGAAGAACCACCAAACTTTACGACTTTCATTTAGACAACTCCTACAATTTAAAATTTTCTGTCAAATTTTAATTTTAATTATCGCTTGTTTTCACTAAATAATCAAGGGGTTTCTCCTTCAGGAGTACATTTGTATTCTTGAAAGGGACACAACACCACTCGATTAAAAGGGTATCAGCATAGTATTATTACTATATATACCCTTTTATTTTTGTTTATAGTAGGTAAGAACCAGTGCAAATGCTAGAACAGTACCTTTTACAATATCCATAGCATAATAGGGGACTGACATCATAACTAGCCCATTCTGGAGAATACCAATTAATACTGCTCCGACAAATGTGCCAAATGCGTTTGGTTTACCAGCTCCTAATACCGACGAACCAATAAATGCGGCAGCTACAGCGTCCATTAAGTACGGAGAACCAGCATTAATTTCAGCTGTCATAACACGAGATGCCAATACGATTCCACCAATCGAAGCAAACAGTGCTGATAACAAATAAGCAATGATTTTATACTTATTCACAGGAATACCTGATAATCTAGCTGCTTCAATATTTCCACCGATTACATACATATAGCGGCCATGCTTCGTATAGGTGAGAAAAATATGGACGACGATAACAACAATGACCATGATGATAATAATCCATGGAACTTGACCTATTTTTTCAAAAATGGGACTAATGATTCCAGTAGAAAATGTACCGTCTGGCATAACCATATTTTGCGACACTGTCGCACCCTTCGTATAGGTGAGTGCAATTCCTTGAACAATGAACATTGTTGCTAAGGTCATTAACATATCAGGTACCTTTAATTTCACAATAATCAAGGCGTTTAATAGCCCAACAAGTAATGCTGCGACAATTGCAGCAAAAATAGCAATCACTGTGTCCTGAGAAAACCAAACAAACATTGAAATGACAATGGCATTTGATAAGGATGCTACTGAACCTACTGATAAATCAAAGCCATTGACTGATAACGAAATCGTTATCCCAATTGCTATAATCGTGACAATCGAAATAGACCGTAAAATATTGATAAGATTATTACTTTGAATAAATGTCGGATTAGAAGTCGCAAAAACAACAATTAGGATAAAAATTGTTAGAATTGTACCATATTTATAAAAGAATTGGAAAAAGTCGAATGATCTTTTAATAGATAGATTATCTTGTACAGGATTTGAATGATTCATCCTACTTGCCTCCTGTTGAGTAAAATAGTAACTCTTCTTCGTTGGTTAAATGAGTCTCTAATTCTTTCACAACCTGTCCATCATATAAAACATATAAACGGTTGGTAATGCCAATAATTTCAGATAGCTCAGAAGAAGCATAAATAATAGCTTTCCCTTTACTTGCTAGTGCATAAATTAAATCAAAAATATCCTTCTTTGCACCGACATCTACCCCTTTTGTCGGCTCATCAAAGATGTAAACATCTGCATCAGCATTTAACCATTTTCCTATCGCGATTTTTTGCTGGTTACCACCCGATAGGTTTTGGACAATTGATTGCTCTGAAGGCGTTTTGATTCCTAAGCTTTCGATTAGCTCTAATGCTTTTTGCTTTTCTAGCTTTTTATTTAGAAAACTAAACCGTTTCGTAAAATACCCTAAGTTTGCTACTGTTAGATTCGTTGAAACAGACTCTGTTACAAGAATACCTTCTTTTCTTCTTTCTTCAGGCACTAAAGCAATTCCTTGCTTAACTGCTTGATGAGGATTTGTTAACCGTAATTCCTTCCCATCTACCTTTACAGTACCTGCCTTAATTTTTGTTTCACCAAATAATGCCTTACACAATTCCGTTTTTCCAGCGCCAACTAAACCAGCTAGTCCAATAATTTCACCTTTTTTAACAGTTAAGGATATATTTTTCAACTTATCCTTATCAAAAAGATGAACAACTTCAAAGAACGGTTCACCGATACTGGTTAGCTTTTTGGGGAATTGTTCCTGTAGTTCTCTTCCTAGCATGTGTTCAATCACTTGATTGGTTGTTACCTCAGCAACAAGATCATGTCTAACTAACTCTCCATTTCTCATGATCGTAATCTCATCACAAATTTCAAAAATCTCCGGAAGTCGATGTGAAATAAAGATAATACCTACATTTTTTCTTTTAAGTTCTTTAACAATTCGGAATAACTCATTCGTTTCGGAATGACTTAGTGGTGCTGTTGGTTCATCTAAAATTAAGAATTTACTATTCGTCGAAACTGTCCGTGCAATTAATACCATTTGTTTTTCTGCTAGTGTTAACTCACTAACTAATTTTTTAGAGGATACATCAATATGTAAACTCGATAAGATGTCTGTTGCTTGGTTGTGGATGTTTCTCCAGTTGATAAATTGTCTTTTTCCCATAGCATTAACTGTACTTGAAAGCATAATATTCTCTCCGACAGTCAAATAAGGAATGAGCGCTGTATCTACCTCTTGATGGACAATCTGAATTCCGTTGTTATGCGCATCCTTTGGTGTTCTAATGTCCATACTCATATCATTGATAAATATATCCCCGGTATAGTGATTATAGGCTCCTGATAAAACCTTCATCAATGTTGATTTCCCAGCACCGTTAGCTCCGATAAGAGCATGCGTAGTACCACTTTTCATTGTGAAATTAACGGTATTTAATGCTTTTACACCAGGGAATTCAATAGATATATTTTTCATATCTACCACATGATTTTTCATCAGTTTGCCTCCTAACTCGTTTTAGATATGTAACTAACAGGAAACACTCTCTTAAAATGTATAAAGAGAGTGTCTTCTCTAATTCTACTGAAATTATTTTTTATAGTATTCTTTTAATGTTTTCATCCAGTCTTCTTCAAATGCTGTCGATTGTCCCCATCCTTCAATCGTGTCTGCAAGATTAACCATATTTATAGGATCACTAGACTCTACTAGTGCATCTTGAGAAATAAGTGATGCCTCTAAGTTGTAAGTTGCTGGTGTCTCTTCTCCTGCTAATTTTTTCGCTAATAATCTCATGTCTACTGCCCCTATTAATTTAGGATCAACTGCTGCAGTGTATTTCCATGAACTTTTTTGGTCCTGAATTTCTTGTAGATCGGCATTTGAGACATCGATACCATATATCTTAATTTCGTCTCTACCAGCTTCTTTGATTGCACGGGCAGCACCAATTGCAAATGCATCCCATGTTGCAAATATTGCGTCTATTTCACCTTTAGGATGTTTATTCAGCATTGCCGCTACAGCATTTTGTGTTTGTACTGATGTATCTGCTGATGCTATTCCAAAACGTTCTATTTCTTTAATACTTGGGTTAGCATCTAATGTTTCTTGATAAACTTTATTCCGTCTAACCATTGGCGGAAACCCATCAACCCACAGATAGATAATATTTGCTTCACCACTTGTGTCTTTAATAAGTTGGTCTAATGCTAATGTTGCAAGTGCTTCATCATCTTGTGAGGTTAAAGTTACACCTTCAATAGTAGCTAGTTCCTCTGTAGAGTCAAAAGTAACAACACTTTTCCCTGCATCAATCAGCTTTTGAACCTCTGCAGTTGTTGCATCGTCATCACCATGTGAAATAATAAAACCGTCATAATCCTCTTCTAACCCTTGTGCTATCGCGTCATGAAATTTTGCAGTATCGCCATTCGCTGTAAAAACATCAACTTGGAAGCCTAACGCTTCTCCTTCTTCTTTTGCACCTGCTAAGAATTGTGCTGTGTGATCATCGCCACCAATTTTTCGGATAACTTTTATTTTAGCCCCTTCACCTTTAGCAAAACGCTCAGGAACATTTTCTAATGAAACGTCAGGGTTGCCCTTTCTTTTAACTGTTTCAGCCGTTTCTCCACCATTTGAAGAACAACCTGTCAGTAATAACGTAAATGCAAGAATGAAGATAAGTGCTGATTTAACTACTTTGTTTTTCATATCTGTTTGACTCCCTTTTGCTGTTTATTTTCTTTTGTTAAGATACCTTATAAAACAACTTCGCTTTCACTTAATTTTAAACGTAAAAAACCTCTCAAAAAAAGAGAGGTTTCACCACATTTATATAAGGAGACTCCTCTCTTATCTTTCAAAACCAACTAGGTTTTGCAGGATTTAGCACCAATTCAAAATAGAACGGTTGCTGGGCGTCAACGGGCCAGTCCCTCTGCCACTCTTGATAAGAGATTGCATATGCTGTTTAGGTTAGGATCTTTTCTAAAAGATAATTGCTTAAACCGTGAAGTAAAGCTATGTACGATAAAGCAACAATCTTTGCGAATACAACCTTAAGTAAACGAAAGAATATATTCACTCTAAAGGTGTATCAAAGGTTTGTCAACTGTTTTTTGAATATTTTTATTACTTCATTATCAATACAATTCTTATCTATATATTTACTTTGACTTGTTTTTTCATTGGTCGATTCAGTACCAGTGGTAGAACAAGAATTACACCAATTGCCATACAAATTGCTGAAACCTGATATGATACAACCAGACCAACTATTTGTTTCAGTACACCTGCTAGACTCATCATTATTACCATTGCCCCCATAAAAAGAGGCGTCATAATCCCGTTAACTCTGCCTACAAATGATTCTTCTGCATTTTGAAGAATCATAGTATTGATACTAATTTGAATAGCTGGCATCATCAACCCTGTAAAAAACTGCGCAATTAATGAGATCAAGAGAATTTCTGAGAAGCCAATGATTGAAATCATGACTGCATTTACAAGCATCCCCGCTGCAAGCATTCGAATAGGCGCGATCTTTTTTGATAGTGCTAAGGCGATACCGCCACCTATTATCATCGCTACACCGTTAATTGCCATAAACCATTGAACAAATTCTTTATCCATATTAAGTTGCTGTGTCACGATAAAGATACCTAACGGTTGTATTAACCCCACAGCTAACCCTGCTACAAAAAAATTGGTGCCCAATATCACTAAAAATCTATTTTGTTTTACATATTTAAACCCCTGGATGAACTCTTCTATAACCGTCGTCTTGTCGGAACTTTCTTCTACAATCTTATCCGCAGGCAAGAATAGAAGCGCAACAGCTGAAAGGATAAACATAACCCCTGTAATGGCTATCGAAACTTCAATCCCAAATTGTTGAAATACGAATGCTCCAATTACTGGTCCGATAATCATAAAAAAGGCAAACATTGTTTGGTAAATGGACATCCCCATTTGAAGCTGGGACTCAGGAATATGAATCTTAAAAAGTTTCATACCAGAAGGCTGAGAAAACTGAGATAATATTGAAGAAATAAGCATAGCAAAAAACACAGCTTTCCATGTTGCAAATATTAATGTTAACAAAACAACAAATACGGAAATGGCACTTAATAGATCACACCATACCATCGTTTTCTTCGGCATCCATCTATCTGCAAATGTCCCACCTATTATCGAAAAGATAAAAATAGGCGCATATTCAGCTACGGAAATTAGTGAAACTGCCAAAGGATCTTCATTTGTTTGTTCCATAATAAATAGTAAAACAGCAAAATTCCTTACCCATATACCTAGCTGTAAAAACAGGCCAGAAAGAAGGATTGCTCTAACAAACCGATTACTGATAAAGTCCTTAAATCCCGTTTCTTGATTCATTTTCTTTCCTCCACTTTTCAACGATCTTCATTCACTTGTGCACCATATATAATAATTCCCCACAGCCTAAAAAATTCCTTTTATTTACTAATTAATTTCAACTTTAGATGTAATAGATACGTTAACAAGCTAATAATTTACCTTTTACTTCCTCTGAAGAATAGCTAGATTTCCTTTTAGTATGAAAAAGTTTTAGAAAAGAGCCTATTGATAAAATAAATTCGTTTATGAAGGTTGATTTATAAAGCAAATATATATACTATTACTACTAATTGACTAAGTAAATTAACCTTTTGCTTATCTATTGGTATAATAGTAAGCAGTACTTATTTTTACGATAACGGCTTTAGTGTATTAGCAGACACAACTAAATTGAAAGCAATTAACAGTATGACTGTAAGCCCAAATTCGTCTACTGAGTTGGACATAATAATAAGTTTCAGCAGGGAAACCCTCCCTGACTCTCAATCAATAGAAAGGTTTGATCTGATTTGGAACACAACTCCTCAAACTTTATAAGAAGTATTATTAAAGAGGACCTAGAAACTGGAAAAAGAGAGAATGTGTACACAAGGTTCCCACCAGAACCGAATGGCTATCTACATATTGGTCATGCAAAATCAATTGTTATTAACTTTGGATTAGCAGATGACTTTAACGGAAAAACAAACCTAAGATTTGATGATACGAATCCTTTAAAAGAGGATACTGAATACGTTGAATCCATAAAAAAAGATGTTGAATGGCTCGGATATGAGTGGGATGGATTGTTTTTTGCCTCTGATTACTTTGAGGAGATGTACAATCGCGCAATTCTTCTTATTAAAAAAGGTAAAGCATATGTCGATGACTTAACCGCGGATGAAATAAGACAATACCGTGGAACACTGACAGAGCCTGGGAAAGAAAGCCCATTTAGAAATCGTTCTGTTGAAGAAAGCATTCAATTATTTGAACGGATGCGCAATGGTGAATTTGGAAATGGAGAAAAGGTATTACGTGCCAAAATTGACATGTCTTCACCTAACATTAATCTGCGTGACCCAGTTATTTATCGTGTATCCCATGTTGCACATCACAACACAGGTGAGAAATGGTGTATTTATCCGATGTACGCCTTTGCTCATCCACTAGAAGATGCAATTGAAGGAATTACACACTCATTATGTACAACTGAATTCGAAGATCAACGCCCTCTTTATAATTGGATTATTGAAGAATGTGAAATGGAAAATAAACCTCAACAAATAGAATTCGGTCGCCTGAATATAACGAACACTGTTATGAGTAAGCGAAAGTTAAAGCAGCTTGTTGAAGAAAAGTTCGTAGACGGCTGGGATGATCCTAGAATGCCTACTATTTCAGGTTTACGAAGAAAAGGATACACACCTAAATCGATCCGTGAATTTGTTAAAGAAACTGGTGTCTCTAAAGGGTCCGGAACTGTGGATGAGGCAATGCTTGAGCACTTTGTTCGAGAGGATTTGAAGCTTAAAGCACCACGTACAATGGGGATCTTGAAGCCTTTAAAAGTAGTGATTACGAATTACCCAGAAGATCAAGTTGAAATGCTCGATGCTGAAATCAATCCTGAAGTACCTGAAATGGGAATGAGACAAATTCCATTTTCTCGAGAAATATATATTGAACAAGAGGACTTTATGGAAGATCCACCCAAGAAATACTTTAGACTCTTCCCAGGCAATGAAGTTCGTCTTAAACACGCTTACTTCATTAAATGTGAAGACGTCATTAAAGATGCAGATGGCAATGTCGTAGAAATTCATTGCACCTACGATCCTGAAACAAAGAGTGGTACAGGATTTACTGGTCGGAAAGTAAAAGGCACAATCCATTGGGTTGATGCAAAGAATGCACTACCTGCAGAATTCCGACTATATGAACCATTAATCCTAGATAACACTACATCAGCTTCAGAGGACACAGAAAACATGGATTCTGATCCTGTAGAAAAAACATTCTTAGACTTTGTAAATGATAAGTCATTAGAAGTGTTACAAGGCTTTATCGAGCCTAATATGAACGAAGTCATTGCTCACGATAAATTTCAATTTTTCCGTCACGGTTACTTTAATGTCGATCCCAAGAATACCACAAAAGAAAAAACAGTATTCAACCGAATCGTATCACTAAAAAGTTCATTTAAAATGAAATAATAATCAAAAGCGGAAGCGCCTGTTCAGCCCCGTCAAGCATAAGACGCTAATGAATAGAAGGTTGTCCTTTACCTTCAATTCATTAGTGACTTATGACCTCGAGGGGCTAGGCGCTGGAGCTGGATGTCAATCAAAAGCGGAAGCTCCTGTTCAGCTTAAGGCAAGCATAAGAAGCTAATGAATAGAAGCTAGTTCTTTACCTTCAATTCTTTAGTTTTCCCCCTCGAGGGGCTCGACATCCGACTTTTGCAAAATCGGACTACTGGAGCAGTACTAAGCACTAAGCAATGAACAGATGTAAAAAGCTAATATAAATTCTAATACAACAAAAAAGCAGGTTCCCAATTTACGGAATCTGCTCTTTACTTTAATTGGTTAAGGATAAAAACGACGCTTTATTGCCACCTTTTTCTCCTACTTTGACTGCATCAGTTAATGGCAATTCTATCAAAAAGATTGTACCTTCATTTGATGTATCGACTAAAGTAATCCTACCTTTGTGGTTTTCGATAATTCTTCTAACAATCATTAATCCTAAACCAGTACCATGTTCCTTTGAACTTGAAAAAGGTTCAAATAGTGTCTTTAATATAGAAGCAGGTATCCCTCCACCACTATCCTTTATATAAACCTTATAGTATACTTCCGTAACCTCGGTATAGATGGTAATAGTACCATTCCCACTCATGGACTCAATACTATTTCTTAACAAATTGTGGAATACCTGTTTGATTTGTTTTGTGTCGACAAATAACAAATTTCGATCTAACTCGATATTAAAGTCCACATCCTCAGAAGATTGACTAATAAGGGGAAGAATTTCTCCCATTATATCCTCAAGATATGTTTCCTTTTTGATTGGCGCACCAGGTTTTGATAATAACAACATATCTTCAATAATAACGTTAATTCGTTCAATTTCCTTCATGACTAAAGGTAAATGATACTGATCTTTATATTGTTCTGATATAGATTGAAGCATTAAAGTTAAAAATCCATGGATGACTGTTAATGGATTACGAATTTCGTGTGCTGCCCCTGCAGCCATTTCTCCGACAACAGCCAACTTTTCTGATTGAAACATTCTTTTTTCTAATTCCTCTGTTTCAGTTATATCAATAAAATTTATGATCCTACCTATCACTCTTTTATGCTGATTTAAGAGTTCTGTTTGAGAAACGAGTAAGAAAAATTGACCTTCCTCTGTCAAAAAAGGTACCTTCGTATGCAAATAGGTGTGCTTGGAGGTTAGTATATCCCAAAATGTTTTATTCTCGATAGCATCATTGAAAACAAGGCGCTTCTTCACCTGATCTTCGTTGGTATTTAATATTTTTATAGCTGTAGTATTTAACGATATATCACTCGTTTTATCATTAATCGTGATGATCCCTACAGGTAAGGAATTTAATATTTGTTCTCGATAAACCTTATCATTCATAATCGTATTAAACGACTCTTTGAGTTTGTATGACATTTGATTAATCGATTGGGTTAAGTACTGAAGCTCTACTTGTGATGTTGAATTAAGGGTTAAACCATATCTACCATTTGCGATCCTATCTACTTTATCAATCATCGTCTCAACAGGTTTAGTTAAATTTGCACTAATTCGAAATGAGACAACGATTGAAAAACAAATTGCTCCACTTGTAATCAAAATGAGCAACGTTAATGAATTTTCAATAATATCTGAAAATCGATTGGAATAGCCATTTAATTTTGCATTAGAATTCTTTTTGGCAAATATAATATCCTCTTTTAACTCTTCCATCTGTGGTAAGTATTTCGAATTTATGTAGTCTTCAGCAGACTTCCTATCGTTATACATTAGTAATCCTTGTACATTATTCATGATAACAAAATCTAGCAAGTCCATTCTTCTTTTATAATCACTCATATCCCCAGGGACTGAATCTTCTTCTAACTCATCAAACCCTTCAGAATCATAAGATTGATAAGTTTCTATTAAATTACAACAGCGATCGTTGTCAATATAGTTTTTTACGATAAATTCCTTGATCGTTAATTCCTCTTCCAACTCGGATAACCAGATTAATTCAGGGATATTTGTCCCTTTTATCTTATTACTTACTTGATTAACATCTTCAATCGAATGTACTAGAATTAGGGAAAATCCACTTAATCCAATGGTTAATGAAAGAAGCATTGTGAGAAGTTTCGCACGAAATGACATATTTCTAAACAATTTCCTCATCACAATCTCCTTTCCTTTAGACCCTAGTTAAGGAAATTTTAATTCCCCATTTTTAAATCGTTTGATTTCTGCTTTAATAAATTCTAGATCTTCTTTGGAAAACATCGGTCCATAGGGAGCTAAGCTATATACCCCATGGCTTTCATTTAACATGACTTTACCGGATGGTATTCCCTCTTCACTAAAATAGTCATCCATAATAGCGAGATATGCTTGAGGTACATCATTTAAAACACTTGTCAAAACTAGATCTTTCGCCATATACGATTGATCATCAAGATAGCCAATTACATAGATATTTTCTTTTTTTGCTAGTTCGATAACATCTCGATTGGCCGCATTTGCTTTTGTATAAACGACATCCACACCTTCTGCAAGTAACTCCTCCATGAGTTTACTCGCCTGTTGGCTGTCATCTCTATTTTCAATATATTTATAGTAGTATCTTGCCTCTGGTTTATAATAAGCTAGTCCATCTTTAAACTGAGGATTCTTCTCCTGATTTTCAGAAGGAGAAATGACTGCTACTTTATTTGATTTAGTCATAAGTGAGGCAGCTAATGCAGCAAAGTATTCAAGCTCTCCTTGATCAAACGTATATACTGCTTGATTTGGATGTTTAGCTGTACCATGAATTGTTACAAATTGAACATCAGGATTCGTTTGTGCTGCTGTAGCAAAGCTATCCGAGAACTCACGGCCATGACCTATAACTAATTTAGAACCGTTTTCGATTGCTTCTGTAACTGTATCTAGTATTTTCTCTGTATTAACTTTACTATAAAGTTTAACATTTATTGGATACTTTTCCTCTATCTTTAATTGTCCTTTATAAGCTAAGCTTCCCCAGCTCTGGTCTGTAATTTCGTCATTTGTCAAAATTGTCACCTTTGTTTTATCCAACAAATTACTGCTACTAGACTCTGCTTCTAACATAATTCCTTTAGTTTTAAGGATAATTGTCCCTATAATAGCTATTACAACAATCATTGTGAAGATACCTATTATTTTTATCTGTTTAGGTTGTTGCACCCTTTTTCGCCCCTTAATATCAATCTATTCTCAATTAACATTATATCGGACAAAAGAAGTTCCAGCTACAAATATCTAAAAATATCTACATATTTCGACAAATTCCTCTAACGTGTTGTCGACAAAGTGTATAAAAGGCTCACAAGGTCTCATTTTCATGTTAACTAGTTTACTATCTAGCAGACTCCATTTCTAACATCTAATTAGTACGATTAACTAACTAGTCCTCATCTTTTACATCAATATCCTCAGGAATTGTCTCCTTCATGTATTCATCATAAAGAATTTTATATTTCTCTAATTGATCAAAATGAGTTTGAAATTGCTCCTTGTAGATTAAATAGTGTTCACCATCGTAGAGAGCTCTAATCTTCTTTTGAAGTATTAACGTTTTTACTACATCCTCTGATATTGTTAAATATTCGGCCGTTTCGCTAACTGTCAGATACATTCTACTCATCCTTCTCATTTTTAATCATATTATAGTCGTAAAAAGGCCTCTCCTGAAGAGTATTTAGGAGAGGCCTTAAAGTTAAATGCTTATTCTTATATTTTATTCAACTTCGCTTAATAATTCAAGAGCCTGTTCATTCGACTTAGCTGTTAATAATTGATCTCTAAATGTATCATCCATTAACTTACGAGATAGCATTTGAAGAATTTTTAAGTGAGCGTCCCCTTGACCGGTTTTTGGAACGGCAATCATGAAAATCAATTTTGCTTCTGTTCCATCAAGACTCTTCCAATCAACTCCGTTTTGCTGAATCCCAAATACTACCCTCGGTTTGGTTACAGAATCTGATTTACCATGTGGAATGGCAATATTCATGCCGATACCAGTTGAACTTTCATTCTCCCTACTTAATATTGCTTGTTTAAACTCATCTTTAGATGTTAATGCACCAGCTAAATCTAATTTTGAAATCATTTCATCAATAATATCATCACGTGTATTTCCTTGTAAATCTATGTCAATCAGCTCTAGACTTGTAATATCTGTTAACTTATTTACATCTTGTGGAATTATTTCTGTATCCTGTTGACTTGTTTCTTCTGTTACTTCTGGTTCTATTGTCTCTTCTAGGGTGTCCTCTGTTGACCCTACCTCAGCTACATTCTTTTTCAGGAGGTTAACGACGATAGCCGCAACGATTGAACCAACTGCAATCGCTACAAAAAACATGACAACATGATCAACAGCTCCAAGTACACCGACAATCGGTCCACCATGCGCTACACGGTTTCCTACATTACCCATCATTGCTATAACAGATCCAACCATTGAACCTACCATAATACTTGGTATTACACGAAGTGGATCCTGTGCCGCAAAGGGAATTGCCCCCTCAGTTATACCGAATAATCCCATTGTAAATGATGCTTTTCCAGCTTCTCTTTCTGATTCTTGATATTTCTTTTTATTTAAGAATGTAGCAAGTCCCATTCCAATTGGTGGAATACAAATGGCAGCAGCAATTGGACCCATGATTTCAAAGTTACCTTCACCAATCATCGCTGAACCGAAAAGGAATGCTACTTTATTTACAGGCCCACCCATATCAAAGGAAATCATTGCTCCAAGAATTAGCGCCAATAATATTGAACTTGAGCCTTGCATACCTGCTAACCATGTTGTTAATGATTCAAAAACCTGTGCTACTGGAGCACCAAGTATAAATACGAATACCAATCCCACAATGACTGAAGCTAAAACAGGGATAATAATAATTGGCATAATTGGCTGAAGTGCCTTTGGAACCTTCATTTTTTTAATTGCTAGTGCAACATAACCTGCTAGGAAACCTGCAATAATACCACCAATGAAACCTGCACCTGCTTCACTTCCATAAAAGCTACCATTTGCTGCAATAAAACCACCGATCATACCAGGTGCTAAACCCGGTCTATCCGCAATACTATAGGCAATAAATCCTGCTAGAATTGGAATCATGAATGTAAAGGATGCAGCCCCAATGCTCTCAATTGTTTTCCAAATGGATCCTTCAGGGATAACTAAACCACCAGGTGTTTTCTCTCCTCCAAGTGTTAAAGCTACAGCAATTAATAATCCTCCAATAACAATAAACGGAATCATATAAGATACGCCATTCATTAAGTGACGATAAATTGGATTTTGTTTATTATCCTTAGATCCTTGATCCTGACTAGACTTACCAGAACCTTTTAAGACCGCTACCTCATCATTCATATGTTTTTCGATAAGTTCCTCTGGTTGACGAATTCCCTCTTGCACGCCGACAACCAACACTTTTTTACCAATGAAACGGTCTTTATTAACCGTTTTGTCAGCTGCAATAATAATTCCGTCAGCTTCTAGAATATCTTCTTCGGTAAATTTATTTTCTACCCCAATTGAACCTTGTGTTTCAACTTTCATATTAATACCTAACTTATCTGCTGCTTTTTGTAGATTTTCTGCAGCCATATACGTATGTGCAATCCCATTTGGGCATGATGTAATTGCTAATAGTTTCATGTTTGAACCTCCTAATTTGCAATCCTAAATCGCTTACATTTACTATACTTCAAAGATTCGACAAAAAAAGATAATATTTTTACCGTAGCTACGGAAATGGTGAATGATAAACTAGTAAGTTTTCATTACTATTATTTCGTTAAGTACTACATTTTAACAAAAGTTATTTTCGCATTGATTGTTATTTATTTATCGTACATAGCTTTACTTCACGGTTTAAGCCTATCTTCGTGCTCTTTTCGCTTAGTTATTTAGAATTTTCCTTGTAATCATGCTTTAAGTAATACACTAAAGAGGTCTACTAGCAACAATCCTTTAGAAAAGAGCCTTAACAAAAAAGATTAAAAAACACCGTCCAAATTAGAATGAACGATGCTCTACCCACTATTCCTCTTATACTTTATTAATTAAAAATCGAAATTATCAGGATCTGGTCCCACCCTTACGTTTTGGTTCATATCACTAATTTCCCGCATATCTTCTATTGATAATTCAAAATCAAAGATTGCTGCATTTTCAATGATACGATGTTCTTTTGTTGATTTAGGTATTGTTACAACCCCATTTTGTAAATCCCATCGTAAAATAATTTGGGCAATTGATTTTTCATATTTATCGGCAATTCTTTGAAGGATTGGTTCGTCCAATAATTGTCCTTGCATTAAAGGAGACCATGCTCCTAATTGAATACCATTCTTCTGACAAAACGATTGGATTTCACTTTGAGTCAAACGCGGGTGGTATTCCACTTGATTAACCATTGGTTTTATTTCAGCGTCTTTCATCAACTTTTCAAGATGATGGACTTGGAAATTACTTACGCCAATTGCTTTAACCTTTCCTTCTTTGTATATAGCCTCAAGTGCTCTCCATGATTCTCGATATTTCCCTTCTACAGGCCAATGAATAAGATATAGATCCAAGTAATCTAAACCAAGTTTTCGTAAGCTTATTTCATAAGCAGCAATTGTTGATTCATATCCCAGATCTGCATTCCATACCTTTGAAGTGATAAATAATTCCGCTCTAGTGATATCAGTTTCATCTATCACTTCTTTGATTGCTTGTCCGACTCCCGCTTCATTTTCGTAGATTGCTGCTGTATCTATACTACGATATCCTTGTTTAATTGCTGTTTTTACAGCATTGACTAATTCAGGTCCTTCTTCTACTTTGAATACACCTAATCCAAACCAAGGCATTAACATACCGTTATGCAAAGTTGTCTTATCTTGTACGTTTTTCACCATTTTTATAAACCTCCTATTAGTTTGTTCAGTTTTGACTGTTTTCATTTAAAAGCTTTTGATCCCCTCGCTCCAGAGCACGACTAATGCCAGTTAAAAGGACTGCAGCTACTACCATTAATGCACCAATCCATGACGTGTGAATTAATCCAATAGAATCCGTAATTATTCCGCCTAAATAAGAGCCTATTGCAATCCCGGCATTAAACGCAGCAATATTTATAGCTGACGCAACATCTACTGCACTAGGTACAAAACGTTCTGCCAACATAACCACATATATCTGTAGTCCAGATACATTCATAAATGCTAATAGTCCCATTAGAAAAATAGTCATTAACCCTGCTACTTTAAATGGTGCTGTAAACATTAATAGAAATAAAACAATTGCTTGTAAAATAAACATATAAAATAATGAAGCGATTGGATTGCGATTGGATAATTTCCCACCAATCATGTTACCAATGGCAATTGCTACACCATATACAAGGAGAATCACTGAAACAGCGCCCTCTCGAAAACCAGTAATTTCTTGAAGTAATGGAGATAAATACGTAAACACAACAAATGTTCCACCATACCCTAATGCCGTAATACTAAATAATAGTAATAATCTCCCATTTGTTACAAGTTTGAACTGATCACGAAATGAAGTACGGGTACCTTTTCTTAAACCGGATGGTACAAGGAAACTGTTAGCGATTAACGCAACGATTCCAATAATAACAATCGTTAAAAAGGCAACTCTCCACCCAAATTGCTGACCAATAAATGTTCCAAGCGGAACACCTGTGACGGTTGCAACTGTTAAACCTGTAAACATAATCGAAATCGCACTAGCTCTTCGATTTTCAGGAACTAAATCAGCAGCAATGGTTGATCCAATTGACATAAATACACCGTGTGAAAAGGCTGAAATGACCCGTGCAACTAATAGCACACTAATACTTGACGCACTAGCTGCAAGACTATTTCCAATAATAAAAATAACCATAATCCACAGTAATAACGTTTTCCGTGACATACTAGATGTCAATGACGTTAAGATAGGTGCTCCAAAAGTAACTCCTAGTGCATATAATGAAACGGTTAGTCCAGCAGTGGTAACCGGTATCGTTAAGTCCTCAGCTATGAGTGGTAATAGACCAACACTTATAAACTCAGTTGTTCCAATTGCAAAAGCACTGATTGCTAACGCTAGTAGTGCCAGTGTACTTTGCCGTTTATCTAATGACATATTTTATCCTCCTTTTTATCTTTATCGATATATTCATCTAAATGATAGTATCGATGAATCAGCTAACATATGTTATTATGATATCTATCATCCATAAAGAAAAGTACGTACTTTTAAGTAATGTAGGTACCTAAAGGTTCCGTAGGTACTTTTTAGTACCCATAAAAGGAGGGTTTTCATGCAAACTAAGAAGTACAATATATCAGTCGAAGCAACATTAGAAGTAATTGGAGGAAAGTGGAAGTGTGTAATACTATGTCATTTAACACATGGGAAGAAACGAACCAGTGAACTAAAGCGCCTAATGCCGGCCATTACCCAGAAAATGCTTACACAACAATTACGTGAATTAGAAGATGACGGTGTTATAAATCGTATCGTATATAATCAAGTTCCACCAAAAGTAGAATACGAACTAAGTGAATATGGATGGAGCTTGGAAGGAATATTAAACGCATTATGCAATTGGGGAGAAACACATATAACAAAGGTATATGGTGATAAATTTTCAGTACTCGAGGATAGTATATTAAATGATAAATTAAAATAAGCTGACTTTGTTGAGTCAGCTTATTTTAATTTCAAAGAATTTTCCAATGACTGTTGTTTTCGGTAATAAGTCTTTTATGTACTTAACCTGTCTTCTGGTTTGTTAGCAACAAACTTTTGAATAGAGTCTTATTTATTTAATAAGCCAATAAACTCCTCTATAGAATCGGTCTCGCTTAATTTCTTAATTAGCTCAGGTCGCTCACTTATTACAGATAAATCACGAAAAAGTTGTTTTGTTGTTTGTTGATCTTGATTGGGAACTGCTAACATAAACACTAGTGAGACATTTTCAACATCCCACTCAATTGGTTCATCCAAGGTTAACACTGCTATAGCAGGTTTTCTTATCAATTTAGGATCACCGTGTGGAATCGCAATACCTGAACCGATTGCAGTAGCCGACATCCTTTCTCGCAATATCGCACTATGACCATAATGATTATCTACAAAGCCACCTTTATATAAGGCATTTGTTAACTTTTCAATGACTTTAAAACGATGTGTACTACCCTGCCTCAAGAATATATTTGATGAGTCGATATACTGAATTAATGTTGAATTATTTTCCCTTGTTGATGATGAAAGATTTGAAATGAAGTCTTTAAGCTTCCCTTCTTCCGATCCTTCTAGTAGAGGTGAAACGACAATATGAGGGATCCCGACAGTAGGAAGGGCGATCGTTGATATAATAACATCAACTTTCTGCTCCATTAAATAAGCTCGTAAATCTGCTTTTGCAATACAATCAATAATGTTTATTGATCGAACCTTATGTTCAATCTTTGCACGTAATAGTTGGGACATCCCTATCCCCATATGACAAACAATGATCGCATTTGGCTTCATCCCACGAACTTGACGAATCCTCTCTATGGAAGCTTGAAAATGAATAGTTACATATGCTGCTTCCTCCTCTGGAATTTCCAAAGAGAACATCCCATTAATTTCTTCTAAAACATGAATCACAGTATCGAATATATAAGGGTACATTTTTTTTATCTCATAAAGCATGGGATTGGATACAGAAAGACCATATTTAATACGATTTAATGCAGAATAGAGATGGAGATTTAATCCTTCGTTTAGCGCGCTATCATTAATAAAGTCTACTCGTGTTATCTGTGTCATTTTAGATATGAGCTCTTTAGTCACTAAACCAACCAGTTTATGATCCTCTGTATCATCTTGTAGACCATTGAGGTTTTGGCGGCGAAACCTCCCACCAAGCAAATGTAATGTAAAATAAGCAATTTCTTCCTCACTAAGATGAACAACGAAGATGATCTCTAGTTTTTTTAGAAAATTCCGGGCAGATTCAAACTCAGCCTTATCCATTAACATGTTAATATCTTCAATAGGAAGAGCTATTGGCTGAGCCAATTTTGTCCTTCTAATCATAAAAAGAATATGAATTAATAGCCGTTCGTTTGTTTCATCAGTGAAGTATAACGAATGCTTTAGTCGATACTCTTTTAGTTCACTTTGTACAATTTCAATTTCATATGAGGAAAACTGATTCAATAAAAATTGCCATCCTATATGCGAATCGTCCTGATTTAGTTCTGATAAATCAGCTAGAGCTTTTCTGATTTCTAGTTCTGTTCCGTTAATACTTAACCCAATCTTTTGTTTTGATACCAATTTTAAGTCTTTTTTGGATAGCCATTTATCAATTTCATCTAAGTTTGTCTTAATAATAGCTTTACTAACAAAGTGTTTGGCTGCTAATTCCTGTGACGTAATTGGGTGTTTACTCATCAACAATTCATAAGCTATATGTAAAATCCGGTTTGTATCCTCTTCCTTCTTTTCATTGGCATTGTTACCTAGTATTGTTTTGTATAACTGTGCTTTATCATAATCATTAATTTCTATATAAACCCCGAGTCCAGGTTTTCGAATAAAATTTGCATTTGTTTGCTCTACTAAGTAAATCTCTATCGCTTTAAAATCATTTCTAATTGTCTTTTCCGAATATCCTACTCGTTCAGCAATTTCCTGAACCAATAAAGGTCGTCCTGACGTCGTTAATAAAATACTTAAAATGTCCCTCTGTCTATCATTCATCCAATTTCACCTAATTTTCTACTCAATTACTAACATACTCATTCTTTCTTTATACCACATTTCTGTTAGCAAAACCAAAAGCGTAAGAGCCTGTTCAGCGACGTATGAACTGGAGCACTCTGTAATGTGATAAAGGAAACACGAAGAGCGCAAGCGATTCGATGTTGACTTATCTTATGGAAGAGGGTGAAGTTCACTAGGCGCTGGGCTCTGGAGCTGGATGTCAACCAAAAGCGTAAGCGCCTTGAACAGCCCCGACAAGCATAAAACGCTGATGAAATGAAGGTGTCCTTTCCTTCAATTCATCAGCGGGTTATGACCTCGAGGGGCTAGGCGCTGGAGCTGGATGCAAACCAAAAGCGCAAGAGCCCGTTCAGCGACGTATGAACTGGAGCACTCTGCAACAAGGATGACAAAGCGCTTATCACATTACAAGAATTTTTTTTATTCTTTTCAAAACAAAAACAGAAACCAATATGGTCTCTGCTTTTCTAATCTTATATACTTACTTTTATCTTCGTAGTCGTTTCTTCCCCTGTACCAGAAGATAGTGCATATGGTAAACAAAGCGGGAAACCAGTACGAGGATCAGGGATGATCTCACTTTTCACTCCAAAGACGTCCTCCAAAACTTCTGATTTCATTACTTCGAATGGTGTACCACTTTTTCTAACAGATCCTTTTTTAATAGCAATGATATGCTGTGCATAACGACTTGCATGATTTAAATCGTGAACGACCATAACAATCGTTCGACCTTCTTCTCTGTTAAGCTTCTCTAGTATGGTTAGTACTTCTATTTGATGAGCCATATCTAAAAAGGTTGTCGGTTCATCTAGAAATAAAATAGGTGTTTCTTGCGCCAAAGCCATGGCAATCCAAGCCCTTTGACGTTGACCACCAGAAAGCTGATCAATTGGACGATTAGCAAACTCAGTTACACCGGTCACTTCTATAGCTGAAAGAATGATTTCTCGATCATTACTAGTTAATGAGCCCATTCCTTTTTGATGTGGAAATCGGCCAAATGTAACTAGTTCATAAACAGTTAAACCCTCTGGAGCTATGGGGTTTTGAGGTAAAATCGCCAATTGTTTTGCAATTTCTTTTGTTTTTTGAGTATGAATAAGCTTTCCATCTATTGAGACTGAGCCACCCTTTGGCTTCATAAGGCGTGCAAGTGTCTTAAGTATAGTTGACTTCCCGGAACCATTTGCTCCAACCAAGGCAGTAATTTTCCCTTGTGGTATCGATATATTTAAATCATTGACAATTAATTGATCTTGATAACC
Organism: Metabacillus sp. GQ13; assembly: GCF_059758525.1. Lineage (NCBI taxonomy): Bacteria > Bacillati > Bacillota > Bacilli > Caryophanales > Bacillaceae > Metabacillus > Metabacillus sp. GQ13. Next base: position 136,970 of record NZ_JCAXET010000011.1, on the reverse strand, counting down.
AATATTTAAGTGATCAGTTGTAATCATTTCATTTCACCTCATACATTAGATTTAGCTAAAAGGTATAGAAAATATGGTGCTCCTATAATAGCAACAACGATTCCCGCATGTATTTCTGAAGGCTGTAACACGACACGACCTAACGTATCTGCAATAATTAAAAGTAACGCTCCTGCAAGTGCAGATGCAGGTAAAAGATATTGATGATGAGCCCCAACTAATCTTCTAGCTAGATGCGGTCCAATTAGACCAACAAAACCAATCGCACCACTTACTGAAACACATGCAGCTGCAAGGGCTACTGCTACTGCTACTAATTTGAGTCTCTCTTTTTCAACGGATACACCTAAACCAGTTGCAAGCTTATCTCCAAATGTTAAAATATCTAAAATCCGCGCCTTATACAAAACAAAGCCAATCAGGATAATGATCCATGGCAATAACGTCAAAACATATTCCCAAGTCGTCCCCCAAATCCGGCCAGCCAGCCATACCGCTACTAATTCAAACTGTCTAGGATTAAGCTTTAGCATGAGTACAATCATTAACGCATTTATACCTGCAGCAACCCCTATACCTGTTAAAATCATTCTTGTTGGTAGCAGTCCTTCATTTTTTTTATAAGATAAAACATAGATGAGTGCAGCAGTTACCATTCCTCCTAATAAAGCTAGAAAAGGTAATAGGAATGTTGGAGCAGCAGCTGTACTAGGATAAAAGGAGATAAATAAGACAACGACAAACCCAGCACCTGTGGTAATTCCTAAAATCCCTGGGTCTGCTAATGCATTTCGTGAAACTCCTTGTAGAATGCAGCCTGATACGGCTAGACCTGCGCCAATCAAAATAGAAATAACAATTCTTGGAAGCCTAAATTCGAATAAAATAAGGCTTTGCTTTTCCGTGCCCATTCCAAAAAATGTTTGAAAAACCTCCATTGGAGATAACCGTGAGAAGCCGGTATTCATACTAATGATAAATGTTATAAAAATCAAAATTGCTAAAATGGCGATGACTGACACCTTTCGTGACCTTCGCTTTTTTTCAACTAGCAAAAATTCTTGTTGCATCATAATTCCCTCCCTTGTTTACGTGCAACATAGAGAAAGAATGGCACTCCAATTAAAGCAAACAAAGCACCAATTGGGGTCTCATACGGTGGATTAATCATTCTTGCACCAATATCTGCAACAATCATCAACAATCCGCCTAATACGGCCGAACAAGGAATAATCCATCGATAATCTACTCCTACTATGAACCGAGCAAGATGAGGAATAACTAATCCAACAAAAGCGATTGGACCCACAGCTGATACAGCAGCACCTGCTAATATTAGGACGATAAGGCCACATATTGCTTTTATTAAACCAGTACGTTGGCCTAGACCCTTCGCAACCTCATCACTTAAACTCAAAATTGTAATAGATCTTGATAATATGAATGCCCCTGCCAATGCTAAAACTGTCCACGGTAGCATGATGAGGAGTTGTTCCATCTTAACTCCGGCTACTCCACCCGCAAACCAAAAGGCTAAATCTTGACTTAGTTTAAAGTGAATGGCAATTCCCTCACTTAAAGCGGTTAACAATGCTGTAACAGCCGCTCCAGCTAAAACTAACCGTATTGGGGTTAATCCACCCTTGGCGATCCAACCTGTTCCATAAACAAGACCTGTTCCAATGGCAGCTCCTAAGAATGAAAATAAAATGAGACCTTGATAGGAAAGTCCAGGTAAAAAGGCAAAACAGAAAGCAATCATAAAGGTAGATCCTGCGTTAATCCCTAATAATCCTGCATCTGCTAGTGGATTGCGTGTCATTCCTTGCATAATAGCACCAGCCACTGCAAAACATGCACCAACCAAGATATCAGCAATTGATCGAGGTAGTCGTAATTCTCTTATGATCGCGTGTTGTGTTATATCAGAATTAAAATGGAAAATAGCTTCCCATACTGTCTTTAAATCGATATCAGCTGCCCCAAGAGCAATCGATGAAAAAAATCCAAACACCAGTAAAATTATGCCGATGATTAATGTAATCGTAGCAAAAGCGGGTCTTGTTTGGATCTGTGAAGGATTTGTTGCTTTTCCGGATAATACTTCGATTGACTTAGACATATGAATCTCCTTGAAAAATTCTATTTATTAGGTACTAGAAAATAGCTATTTATTATAATGGTACAGAAAGCTAGTCTTTAGTTGTATTGTTCGCATTAAAACCTGTAATAATCAAAACCCACTCAAAATACTAGTATAACTTTACATGAAACGAAGAACAATTAATCAATTTCTTCCTGTATACTGTACGAAAATCTCAGTATTTCATTAAGGCTGTTCTCGAAATGATTGTTGTTTTTCGTTATAAGTCCTTCTTCTTAACGTACTTAAACTGAGTTCGTATACTTTTCGTTAACTAACTCAGCCATTTCCTCTTAGAAAGGCTTGCAACTAACTTTCAGAGAGAGCCTTAATTAACATTGATAATCATTATCATTAGTAATATCATACCAATCCTTAGTTTTATTGTCTATATGTTTTTGAATAATGAATTTATTACCCATTTTAGTTGCAATAAAATGTAGTTCCACTTAAAATAAATGACAAATACTTATGTATACTTAAAATTACTTAAAGGTAGGCTGATGTTATGTTTCAAGAAGAGCGATTACAGTCCATCATTAAACACTTAAACGAAGCAAAGCGAATATCGGTTGATGAAATATGTAGTTTATTTAATATATCTAGAGATACCGCAAGGAGAGATTTAGTAAAACTCGAAGAAGAGAAGGTAATAATTCGGACACGTGGAGGTGCCCTTCTTCCCTCTGCCCAGCAGGAAATTAGGAATTACTCTAACCGTCTTACTATTGTTTCATCAGAAAAAAGACGCATTGGTAAAAAGGCTGCAAAATTAATTGCCCCAGGTGATTCGGTTATTTTAGATACATCAACAACTGTACAATCATGTGCTGAATCCTTAACTGATATCACTTGTACTGTAATAACAAATTCAATTAATCAAGCTGATCTTTTATCAACAAATAAAAACGTACATATCCAACTACTTGGTGGTGAGTTTCATAAAGAACATCGCTACTTATATGGAACGTCTGTGATTGAAAAGCTATCACAATATCACGTGGATAAGACTTTTATAGGTTGTGTGGGAATTTCTAAGCAGGGTTTAACTGTGGCACATGAGGAAGATGGTATGGTCATGTCTAAAATGATTCAACAAGCGAAACAGGTTATCCTCTTAGCTGATCACACGAAGGTTGGGATAACTGGTTACTATCGCTGTGCAACATTAGAAGATATTGATTTGGTCATTACGGACAAAGTACCCGATGAGTTATTTCAAGAACTACTCGCGGAATATAACGTGGAATTAGTAATTGCTGACTAAAGACGAGAAGGAGTATGGAAAATGACAAAATTAATCGCAATAGATTTAGATGGCACTCTTTTAAATAGTAAAAGTGAAATCAGCAAAGAAAATATCGAGGCTATAAAAACGGCCCAAAGCTGTGGAATAGAAATCGTCATATCTACCGGTCGTGCTCAATTTGATGTACAAACAATTTTTGAAAAGACTGGAATAAATACTTGGGTAATTGGTGCTAATGGTGCGACAATCCATGATCCTGACAGTAAGCTTTATCATTCGCAACCAATAGAGCCTAGTGTTGCGTATTCTATATTAGGTTCCTTAGAAAAAGACGGTTATTACTATGAGGTGTTTAGTAATAACTGTATCTTCACTCCACAAAATGGCAGACAATTGTTAGAAATTGAAATTGACCGGATGGTAAGTGCCAATCCAGATATCAGTACCGATCATCTTAAAGAAGCTTTAGTAAAACAGTTTAGTCAAACGGGATTTACCTTTATTAACAATTACAAAGAAATTGAACAGACAGGAATAGATATTTATAACATCCTAGCCTTCTCATTCTTTGAGGAGAAATTAGAAGCTGGTTGGAACAAATACCGAGACTTAGAGGGTGTTACAATTGTCTCGTCAGCACATCACAATTTCGAACTCGAACACCGTGATGCCTCGAAAGGAATCGCATTAAGTAAACTAGCAGCGAAGCTACATATCCCCTTATCACAAACAGTAGCGATTGGTGATAGCATGAATGATGTATCGATGTTAACAATCGCAGGGAAAGGGATTGCCATGGGAAATGCTCGAAAAGAGGTTAAGGATATTTGCGATGAAATAACGTTAACAAATGACGAACATGGTGTTGCAGAGGTTATTCATGTAGTGTTGAATAATAAAACAAAGTAAGGTGAATAGTTGACGATAGAAAAGTCCGTCTAACCTCTCCGAAAAAGTTAGGCCCATTTTCACTCTAAATGGGCTCTCTCTTAGATCTATTTCATTTCTTCCATCTCGCTCTTAAAACCTTTATTTCTAATTCCTGTACGTAATAAATCGATATCAACGGTAACATCGACATCTGCTTTTGAAAATTCCTCGTTCCAGCTATCTTCTACCTTTTTATATTTCTTTGGATTATCACGACTTAATGCTTCACCAAAGCCATAAATATCAACACCATATTCTTCTTGTACCTTTTTAATAGTAGAAGTAATTTCACTTCTTATATGCTTCTCCACTCTTTGTTCATAGTCATCATTCACATCAACCTTAGATATATCACTCGTACATTCCATACCTTGTAACTCTACCTCTCCAATAATCTTTATTTTTAGATGAGGAGTTCCATTTTTATAAGTTGTATTCATCTTTTTTTTAGATTTTTTCACTCTAACATCTAAATACTGATTTTCACCACAGGACACACTGATACTTGTATGATCTAATTTTTGAGTCCATAAATAATTTCTACTATCATTTAAAGACAAACTTCCGACCATTTTTTTATTATTAAAAACCGCTAAACCATCTATTGCAATAATTGCTTCCGGCTCAAGGGACTGATTATTCTCTATCGTTTTACCCTTTTCGGGGTTCCCCTCTATGACAACAGTTGGTGCAACCGGACTTCTCCCTTTAGAAATCAAAGCTGATATAAAGTCATTCAATTGTATTCCTGGATTACCAGCCCATTCTTTGGCTAATGCCTCTACCTGATTATGGAGCTTTAGAGAAGGACTCAATGCAATAGGATAAGAAATTTTCGTAAAATCTGAAGCTTGATTACCTTTAGTGATGATAATTTTAAAATCATTCCTAAAGTTTCCACTTCTCTCCATAAAATCCAAAAAACCCAATGCACCTTCTTTGGCTATATCTTCATTGATAAACAACACCCTGGTATGAGAATAAATAACCTTACGCGTTAACCCAACATTCATTTTATTGGAAAGTTCCGGAAGGGAATTTCCCTCTAACGAGTAATTAATAACAGGAGTATTTCCTTTTGCACTTTGTTTTCCGAACTCAGCTGAATTTATTGCTTCAACGGTAAGTTTATATTTAGTATCTTTTCCTGGGTCAACTGCAATTCCTGTCACAATTGCAACGTCATTAAGTTCTTCTCTATCCCAACAACCTGTTAAAAGGAAAATCAGTAAACTAAATATAACCGTATATTTACTCTTCATTTTGTTTGCTCTCCCCTTCACTAAGATCAGGCGGAGATGGTTGAGAGGAATCCTTAGTTTTAACTGGCGAACTAGTGAATAAATAGGATGGTCTAGTACGGTCAGACCATATTGGAAATCGCACAAAAACATCTTTTTGATCCTTTAGCTTGAAAGGTGCTACCGGTGTTAAATAAGGAACACCAAATGATCGCAAACTAACTAAATGAATAACCATAACAATTAACGTCAACAAAATTCCATATAAACCCATACAAGCTGCTGCTAAAATTAAGATAAATCGGATCAGTCTTGATGCTACTGAAAAATTATAAATAGGTGAAACAAAGCTGGAAATACCTGAAAATGCTACAATTATCACTAATACATTTGAAACCAATCCTGCTTCAACCGCCGCTTGACCGATGACGAGTGCACCAACGATCGATAAAGTTTGACCAACAACACGAGGCATTCTAACCCCTGCTTCCCGCAAAACTTCAAAAGTAAACTCCATCACTAATATTTCAATTACCGCGGGAAATGGAACCCCTTCTCTTTGAGATTGGATATTTATTAACAGAGGAGTTGGCAATAATTCATGATGAAAAGTAGTTAATGCAACATACAAAGATGGCAAGATTAAAGTAATCATAAATGCTATATAGCGTACTATTCTAACAAAGCTAGACATAAAGAAAGGCTGGTAATAGTCCTCAGTAGCTTGGAAAAAGTCAGTAAAAACAGACGGGACGATTAACACGAAAGGAGTACCATCTAGAAAAATCGCAATCTTTCCCTCCATTATATTTCCACTAATACTATCTGGACGTTCCGTATTAAAGATTAGCGGAAAAAATGTGAACGGTGTATCTGTAATGAATTCCTCAATATTACCAGTATCCAATACCGATGAGGTATTTATTTTTTTGATTCTCTGTTTAACCTCTGTGAGGATATCTTCATTTACAATTCCCTTCATATAGCCAATGACCAACTTTGTATTTGTATCACTTCCAACGTAGTATTCCTCAAACATCAAACGAGGATTTTTTATCCGTTTTCTCACTAAACCTAGATTCGTATTGAGGTCTTCCACAAAGCTATCTTTAGGGCCTCTAATGATTGTTTGTGTGCTTGGCTCTGTAATTGCTCGCTTATCTAATCCACCAATATCTAAAGCTAAACCCTTTTGGTATTGATCAATTAAAATAACCGCATATCCATTTAGTATTTTCCAAACTATTTCATGTAAGTTCTCAGTATATTCATAAGATACAGCTGGAAAGTATGCTTCTCTTAATTTATCGATCGTATTTATGTCATTTTTTTGAAAAGCATCTCTTAGTGGCTCTAAAACTTGTGAATGTAAGTTACTTTTATTAAGTGTTGTACCTATATAACAAACACACCCATTTTCCCCTCCAACTTTTATATCATTTTTTTGAAAATCCGATGTATCATTAAATATTTCATTTAATTTTTCCATGTTAACTCTCAAGTTAGAGCTATATTGCTTGGGCACATCTTCTTTATCAAAGAGTTCCTTCTCAGTGGTTTCCCTTTCACTCTTGTTGCTTCTACGGCGGAATAGATTAGAAAGTAAACTCATGTCGTAGACTCCTTCTTCTGCTTTTTCTTCACTTTCCATAGTAAAAAGGGCAGGACGATGACAGGAAAAATAAATTGAAAGGGAATATGTATAAATATTGGAATAATCATCAACCCTTCTTCTATATGCTCCCTATAGCTTTTACTAATAACAATTGAGACGAACGCTATGATTGTCCCCATCGAAAAAGTCATGGAACGATAAGGTTTTTTTGTAAGTAGCTCCAGTCCTTTTAATCCTCCATAAAAGAAAATGCTAACCTTTACGATAATCCCGAACATAATGAAAAATACAATTACTAAATCAACTCGTTCGATGAAGTCAAAGAGAGAAACTTCACGTGAAGCACTTAATAATGGAAAATTAGCTCTTGATTTTAAACCTGCACCTAGAGTAGCAATTTGCAGGATCGAACTATAGGTTAATAAGAACCCACTCGTTAAAACAGCAAGAATACTAACCTTTCCGATTCCCTTTTGAGTTCCTACATAGGATATAATCAGTGTAAAAGCAACTGCTTCTCCGAAGGGAAAGGTCAATAACTGTGGAAAAATCACTTTTATAATAGGTCCAAATCCATTTCCCAAAACTGGCTGCAAATTCTCTAGCTTCATTCCTCCTGATAACATGATCCCTATACCAATCATAATAATAAACGTTACAACATATGGAAAAAAAACTTCACTCGTTCGACCTAACACCTCTAAACCATGATGCAACATATATATAATCACCATCATCATTGTGATAGAGATGACTTCAATCGGAGTATATTCAAATATCGATGAAGCTAATAACTCATCAAAATCCCGTAATACTCGAGCAGATGAATAGAAAAAATAAATCACATATAAAAGAACAATCACCTTTCCTATCCATTTTCCAAAACAAAAAACAAATATCTCAAATAAGTTTTTATCAGGTAGCTTTGATAAAAGATAGACATAATAACGGATGATTAATACTCCGATTAAAGATGAAATGATAACAGCAATCCAAGCATCCTGCTTAGCATCATTGCCTATTCCCACTAGAGCGGCACTTCCCACTTGAAAGCAGATAATAATAATGTATAACTGCCAAAGAGATATTTTCTCTACAGTTTTTTCCATTTTAAGAATTCCTTCCACTTTTTTGAAGCCTTTTTTTAATTCCTTCACGAAAGGTATGTATAAATCCCATAAATAAAAAGACGTATACCATCCATTCGTCGGTACCAGGTTTAATCGTTATAATTTCAAGCAACTCAGGAACGTAATAGCTCTTATAAATTGCCGTATCAATGAGTGCAATAAATCCGACCAGAAATGATAGAACGATTAAAAACATTAATGCTTTCATTATGATCATCCTAAGTTTTTATTCCATTTCTTTATGTTTGCTGTTCTCGTATTAATCTAAATTTTTCGAAAACAGTCACCTTTTAATCTTCGTACTCTTTTCGTTAACTTATTGAGTTGTCTTCTCGTAAAATTAATTAATTTTATACAATAAAAATACAAGGGCCTATTTTTATTAAATATCATGCAACTAATTTTATGAAAAGAGCTACATGTAGCTGTTCTCGCATTAATCTTTGTTTATCGAAAACAGCCACCTTTACGGAATTAGTTATCTTCGTGCTCTTTTCGTTAACTTATTGAGATTTCTTCTCGTAAAATTAATTAATTTTATACAATAAAAATACAAGGGCCTATTTTTATTAGATATCATGCAACTAATTTTATGAAAAGAGCTACATGTAGCTGTTCTCGCATTAATCTTTGTTTATCGAAAACAGCCACCTTTACGGAATTAGTTATCTTCGTGCTCTTTTCGTTAGCTTATTGAGTTGTCTTCTCGTAAAATTAATTAATTTTATACAATAAAAATACAAGTTCCTATTTTTATTAGATATCATGCAACTAATTTTATGAAAAGAGCTACATGGATTATTATGGACAGAAATGTTTATTTTAGTATTTTTCTTACATTTGTCTTATCCTAATACGAAAAAATTCAAAAAAACTCCTCACTTAGTAAGAAGTTTTGAAGTAAAGCACATATCTATTTTTAGTCATTCATTGCTAGTTGATTACTTACTAAACTATGGAATTTGTCCAAGGTAACAATATTACACGTTTCACTTTCACCAAAAGCAGTTAATTCATTACCTTTAATATTAATGTATAAATTACTCCCTCCAAGTCCATATACTTCACCCTCATCTATAAAATGGTTATAAACAATCGTTTGTTCAAGAAAGCATGAGGAACTTATGGCAAAAGGATATACATAAGCATCACGGTGGATAATCGTTCGTTTCCAAGGTCCATTCTTATACCAAATTAACTTACAGGCTGACACTTCATCAGGATAACCATACTTGTCAATCATCTTTTGAGCACCCTCACGAATCTTATCCTGCCATGTATTCATTATTTGCCCAACATATAGTTGAAAGTTAGTATTCATTGACACACCTCCAAATTAGATTACTATCCAATATATGAAAGAAAACTGTGTTAAGATCAAAATTGTTTAGACACGTAAACAAATAAAAACCTTAACTCATTGGGTAACAGTACGGTTTTGGGATACAAAATTACAAATAGAAAATACAATAGAATTAGCAACCCAATCAACCAGTATAATCACATTATTTTGGCAGAGAAAAAAGTTCAGAAACTTTCAAGCGCTGAGCTTTTCCTTTTATTGTCTTATTCAATTAAAGGACCTTTTTAAGTGAAATATTTCACAAACTACCTCAATTCGATAAAAAAAGAAGATGCCTTGTAAGCGACATCTGGGTCATATATTCCTCCTATGGAAATATACAAAGTGTTAACCCAGTAAAAATCACTCCTTTTAAAAACATACCCATTTGTCGATCCATACCTTGAGTTTCTAAAAGGTATTGTCCGACATTACCCGATCCAAAGAGAAATAATGAGGCGAGTACAAAGTACAAAAGCAAACGACTAATACTGAATTTCAATAAATTCAATTGAATCCTCCCTTTTTATTAATGAAGGATTGTTATAAGCTATGTATCAACCAAGTTCATTACAGTTTTCTTATGTGAATTATAATCAACCTTACTATGGACATCTAATTTTGGGAATGATTCACTAAACTTTATTCTATTATATGGCCCGATTGTTGACCCCGCGGGTAGGATTTCGTCAGATGAACTGCTTACGGTAAAGTCTCACTCCTTATCGCCGAGCTTATAACCACTATCAATCTTTCTAAATCAAATACTACTCTACTAAGAGAGAGTCCTTCAAGACGTTACTCAATCATTTGACTCTTCGATATAATCCTTCAGTTCCAAAGGAAGGGCCCCTACCTTTTTATTCTTTTGATTGAATGTCCTTTTAATAAGTTCAATTTCTAACTCATCATTTACAGCTTCTAAAAATTTAATTCTAGCTTCTGCCTTTTTCAATTTCTCTTCTGCTGATAAACCTTTAGAAGATGGTCGATCAATATTACCTTTACCCCGATGTTCAGACTCACGCCAACGTTTCAGGCACCTGTGCGGTTGTTTTTGCCTATTACATCAAGATTAAATCCCATCTCAATGAAGATCTGAGAGGGGCTTTTTTCCTGATTGTACTCTTGAACATCCTTGACTTTAAAAGCTGAATCGTAGGAAATAGAGCGTTCAGATACATGCGTTACATTAGTATTCTTCTCAAGTTCTATCATTTGATATTCTGTATACATAATCTTACTCATATAGATTCTCCGTTCAAAATTAATTATTCTCAATATAAACGGGTGTTCTTCTAAGAAAATTAAAAACCCGAATATGTGTCACTTTTTTATAAGTGTCCAATATTCGGGTTATAGTTCAGATGATTGGAAGATCCTTTTTTATTACCTTATAACTTACCTATTATGTTAGCTAAAAATACACATTACGTACATTATAAAATTCTCCCCTTAAATTTTACTTTATGCAAATTAGGCGATCCCCCAATCATTAGTACTTTATCCCACATTTTATAAATAAAAGGAGTGATTTATTATGAAACCTACTATATATGAGTGGAGTAAACCAAAGTGTTCTGACTGTCATTTGAGCCCTTGTTGTTGTCATACGAGAGGACCCCAAGGTCCGAGAGGTTTTCAAGGTCCTCCAGGAGTAGGAATTCCAGGTCCGCAAGGTTCAGTAGGACCACCTGGGGCAGCGGGAGCACCAGGACCTCAAGGTATTCAAGGTGAACCTGGGGTAGCAGGACCTCCAGGAGCTCAAGGTATCCAAGGTCCTGCAGGTGCTGATGGTACACCAGGTGTTCAAGGCCCAGCAGGCGAAGCGGGTCCACAAGGAGTACAAGGTGAGACAGGACCTCCAGGAGCTCAAGGTATCCAAGGTCCTGCAGGTGCTGATGGTACACCAGGTGCTCAAGGTCCTGCAGGCGAAGCGGGTCCACAAGGAGTACAAGGTGAGGCAGGACCTCCAGGAGCTCAAGGTATCCAAGGCCCAGAAGGTGCTGATGGTACACCAGGTGCTCAAGGTCCTTCAGGCGAAGCGGGTCCACAAGGAATACAAGGTGAGGCAGGACCTCCAGGAGCTCAAGGTATCCAAGGCCCAGAAGGTGCTGATGGTACACCAGGTGCTCAAGGTCCTGCAGGCGAAGCGGGTCCACAAGGAGTACAAGGTGAGGCAGGACCTCCAGGAGCTCAAGGTATCCAAGGCCCAGAAGGTGCTGATGGTACACCAGGTGCTCAAGGTCCTTCAGGCGAAGCGGGTCCACAAGGAATACAAGGTGAGGCAGGACCTCCAGGAGCTCAAGGTATCCAAGGCCCAGAAGGTGCTGATGGTACACCAGGTGCTCAAGGTCCTGCAGGCGAAGCGGGTCCACAAGGAGTACAAGGTGAGGCAGGACCTCCAGGAGCTCAAGGTATTCAAGGTCCAATAGGTCCGCAAGGTGTTGCTGGAGAACCAGGACCACCAGGTCCAGCTGGAGGAATATCAGCATTTGCAGATTTTTACGCTTTAATGCCGCCTGATAATCCAGTTCCCGTTGCACCAGGTTCGGATGTCGATTTTCCCAATGATGGACCAAATGTTGGGGCACAAATTTCCCGTACTAGTGCGGATACGTTTAACTTATCTGCTATCGGTGTGTATCAAGTTTTATTCCAAGTCGGTGTGGATGAAGCGGGTCAATTAGTTTTAACTCTCAATTCGGGAGCAGGAGCGGCTGAACTAGCTTATACCGTGGTCGGACGCGCAACAGGTACGTCTCAGATTGTAGGAATGGCTCTTGTTCAAACATCCGTTGTCAATTCAATCCTCACGGTACGAAATCCTGCTAGTGAACCCACAGCACTAACCATTACACCCCTTGCAGGTGGAACAGAACCTGTTTCTGCACACCTTGTGATCACAAGGTTAGCTTAACAAGAATAGAAAAAGTAGCATAAGCAGGACTGTCGTGATGATAGACTTTACAGTTGATTTAAGAAAATATATTGTATTTAAGAGATATAAACTATCTAATCTACAGCTGAAAATAACTTTTTAATGGGTATTGTTCCTAACGTAAAATTTTCATCTAACTGTTTAGTTAATGATTGTCGTAAAGTTAGTCCAATGCCATTAACTCAAACAGATTTAGCTGAAATTTTAAGGAAAGAAAAAGCAAAAAGTAAATCCTATTATCAAAGGTTTAATTGAAAAAGTTATTTTATTCCTCAAACAGCAATATTCCGGCAGTCCATTGTTTTTTCAACGACATATAACTCGCCCCATAAAATAATAAAAAGCATTTGGATCTTTCCAAATGCTTTGCTCCACATTACACCAATTATACTTACCAAAAAACTCCTTTAATATATATCACTACATTCATATTAGCGCAACTAACAGTTTTTCGCACTTAACTATTCTGCCACATTCGTTTAATTACAGTTATTCAAATTCCTTATTATTAATGAAACATAAATATCCATTTTCACTTAGGTTTTATAGGTGAACTCAGCACAGTAGTTGGAGAGCGTTTTAGCAACCGCATTATACTATTGACAAGAGTTTATGTCATCTTGTTAAAACAAGTGCTAATTAAGGTGTTATTCTGCTCTTATTTCATGTATGAGCGTTGTTAAATCAAAAAAAGAAGCAGACCAATTTATATGCAATTGAACTGCTAAAATGTTTTTTATCTTTTGTACTCATAAACCGAACCCGTTATCATTGTAGCTTAAGGTTTTTACTAAAGTATTTTCCTAATCAATATTACTTACTACGGACGTTCCTTGTCTGAGGAACCTCCCCATGCTTCAACATTTTTTAAACCTTTAATATTCGAAACATGGAAAACTGGATCTTTCCCAGCAGCTCTTTGTTTTTGGTAATCCTTTAGGGCTGAGAAAGCAATACTCCCTAATAACAAAATAGCAATTAAGTTAATGATTGCCATTAATCCCATTAATAGATCTGCTAAATTCCAAACAAAGCTTAATGATGCTAGCGACCCAAATGCAACCATTCCAACAACTGCCACACGATAGATATTTACCCATAGTTTATTTCCGTTAATAAACTCAATATTTGTTTCTCCATAATAATAATTACCGACCACAGAGCTGAAACAAAACAGTAAAACAATAATTGAAAGGAAAATTCCCGCCCATGATCCTAACGAAGAATCTAATGCATTTTGTGTCAGAACGATCCCGTTCGATTCTGTGGATGTATAAAGACCTGACAATAAGATGATAAATGCAGTTGAACTACAAATCAAAAGCGTATCAACAAATACACCTAGAGATTGAATTAGTCCTTGTTTTACCGGATGGCTAACGTCTGCTGCAGCTGCAGCATTTGGAGCACTCCCCATACCAGCCTCATTTGAAAACAAGCCCCGTTTAATTCCATTCATCATCGCTGCACCAAGTGCACCACCAGCTACCTCTTTTAACCCAAAGGCGCTTTCAAAAATTAATACAAAGACACCTGGTAGCTCAGTAATATTCATAACCATGATAATCAATGCCAACAATATATAGGCAGTTGCCATAATTGGTACAATAACTTCCGCAACCTTGGCAACTCTTTTGATCCCACCAAAAATGATGATAGCAGTAATGATAGACAATACAACGGCAACCATGACCTTATTTATGCCAAAGGATTCGCTAAGCGCACTTGTAATCGTGTTTGCCTGAACTGAATTAAACGCTAATCCAAACGTAAGCGAGATTAAAACAGCGAACGTTACACCCATCCAACGGGCATTTAATGCCTTTTCCATGTAGTAAGCAGGACCGCCTCGGAAGTTGTCACCATCCTTAACCTTGAATATTTGTGCTAACGTACTCTCTACAAAAGCGGATGCCGAACCTATAAGGGCAATGAGCCACATCCAAAATACAGCTCCGGGTCCACCAGTTGTAATCGCTATCGCAACACCTGCAAGATTTCCCGTTCCAACCCGTGAGGCCGTACTAATACAAAATGCTTGAAACGAGGATACACCTTTCTTATCGGCACGAGCACCTTCACCTAATAGTTTTACCATTTCACCAATCATTCTAAATTGAACAAACTTAGTCCGAAAGGTAAAATATAATCCGATTCCAATTAGCATAATAATTAACACATAAGACCATAATATTGTATTTGTTCCATTTAATATCGCTTCTAATCCCTTCAATCACAACACCTCTTTTGATTATATTTTTCCTACACGTATCGTAAAGTACAGTCTTTTACTATATTAGCATATTAATTAATTCGTTGTAACCTCTATTCTGTTCCCTAACCTTCAGAATAGTAAACCCTTTCACACGTTTTAAACCTAATAGAACTAGAAAGACAGGCGCTGAAATGTTCAACTCCTGCCTTACAGTCTCTACTATACCTATACATATGATACTCTATAGGCACTTTATGAGCGATTTTGCAGTATTTTTACCATTTTCTATGCAATCTGGAATACCTACACCGTAATATGAACAACCTGCAACCATAATTCCTGGATAGGTTGTTGATAGTATTTTTTCCAATGCTTCAACATCTTTAGGGTGGGTAATCTGATAATTCGGCATGTCCTCAGACCAACTTGTTACTTCACTAACAATCGGTTCTTCTGTTATTCCTAGGCTTTTTTTAATATCAGCACGGGCAATTTGAAGTAACTCATCCTGATTCATGTTTTGGATGGAGCTAAAAACTGGATGGCTGCTTTTATAAAATAGTCTAACCAATAACTTGCCTTCTGTAGATGTATGGGACCATTTTCTGCTTGTCCATGTACAAGCGTTACATGATAATTCTTGGTTATTAGCTACGATAAAGCCTGTACCTTCGTCAGGAAGCAAATGATCCGGTATATCAAAACCAACATATACACTGATCAAAGAGCTATTTTTAAATTGAGAAAACACTTTATGTAAAGACTCTTCCTTAAATAAGGTTTCGGCAGCTGTGTGAGGTATACTAAGCACAACTTGATCAGCTTCAATTGGTTTCATATTATCAAAATGAATACGATACCGATCCTGATGCTTCTCAACCCTACTAGCTTTTACATTTTTATAGATCTCTGCACCTTCAAGACTTGCTTCAAATGTCTGTATTAACGTACCCAAGCCTTCTTTAAATGAGAAGAACTTCTTTTCACCATTGCTTTGAAATTTCTCCTTATTTGCTTCAAAACCTTTTATTATACTACCGTATTTTTCTTTATAATCTAATAAATATGGTAACGTGGATGCGATCGTCAAATCGGATAATTTACCAGAATAAACACCAGAAAGAACCGGAGCAATTTGTTTTTCAACCAGCTCTTTCCCAAGAAAATATTCTAAAAACGAGCCAATTGAATCATTTTTAGTAAAAACATCATTTTCTGTATATAAATCCTGTAATGCTTTTACTTTTCCTTCTGCTGAAACGAGTGTACTCTTAGCTAACGACTCAATGCTTGCTGGAATTCCGAATACAGAATCGGCTGGTATTGGCTTGATTTCACCATCCGTGTAAATAAACGACCTGCCTGTTGCATTGTAGACTACTTCATTCTCTAATTCCAGTTCTTCGATGAAAGACATAGTATTGGCTTTACGAGCCACAATCGAATCAGCCCCTGCTTCCATTACAAATTCGCCATTCTTAACCGTGCGAATTTTTCCACCTAGTTCTTCTGAAGCGTCTGCGAGAATAAGTCTCACATCTGATTTATTCCTTTTTTTCCATTTGTTTAATTCATACATAGCAGATAATCCAGCTATTCCCCCGCCAATGACAAGTACTGTTTTCATTTATGCACACCTCAATTACGATCCAATATGGTTAGGTTCTTTTCAAAAAGTTTGTTGCTTTTATATCTATAAAAATTGACTTTAGGATTTTTATAATACTAATTTCGAGCATTTCAAGAGATATCTATCCCAAAAAACAGCGAAAAGGGCCAGAAGTTAGATTAAATCCGTGAAAGGAGAGCTGGTAACGAATAACAACAATCTGTAAGAAAGTCGCCATTTATTAAAGTGTACCACACTGTATTCTATTTAAGTCGGTGTCATTTCTTACAATTCATAGTCCAATCACAAGGAATCTAATGCCTGCTTTAAATCAGCCCAAATATCTTCCCATGCCTCAAGGCCAACTGATAGACGGAGCAATTCATTTGAAATCCCCATTTCTTTTCTAATTTCTACTGGTACAACAGCATGTGTCATTGAAGCCGGATGTTGGATAAGTGTTTCGGCATCTCCTAAGCTTACAGCAATTGGGATTAGCTTCAATTGATTGACCATTTTTTCTATCTCTTGATAGGTTCCATTGATTTCAAATGAGAGAAGACCACCGCCTCTTTTCATTTGCTTTTTCATAATGTGATAATCTGGATGATGTTGATCTCCTGGGTAATAGACCGTCTTCACTTTAGGATGTGCAGTTAATAGACGAAACAGCTTTTCAGCTGTATCACAGTGTCGATCCATTCTAACTGCTAGTGTTTTTAGACCCCGAAGCAATAACCACGCATCAAAAGGAGAGATGATTCCACCGATATCCTTTTGTGTCGTCTTCTTCAAATGAAGAATCTGGTCCTGACTTCCAACAATCATTCCTGCAATGACATCACCATGCCCACTTATATATTTCGTCGCACTATGGATGACAATATCACAGCCAAATTGAATTGGCTTTTGTAAATAAGGTGATGAAAAGGTATTATCTACGACGACCTTAATGCCCTTTTCCTTAGCGATGGAGGTAACAAGCTTTAAATCGATAATTTTCATTGTTGGATTAACTGGTGTTTCAATATAAATACACGTAGTATTTTCCTGAATATTTAAGAGGATCTCTTCATCAGTAGCTAAATCTGAGAAGGTATGACTGATCTGATACTTATCACTGAGCATTTCTAATAGTCCAAAGGTACATCCGTACAAGCCTTTTGAACATAAGATATGATCATTAGCCTTTGTTAATCCAATTAAAACAGCTGAGACAGCGGCCATGCCAGAACCAAATGCAAGTGCTGCTTCACCATCCTCTAAAGCTGCGAATCGTTCCTCCAAAACAGTAACAGTAGGGTTTGCAAGTCTTGAATAAATATAACCATCTTCTCTACCTGCGAATCGATTTGCCCCTTGCGCTAATGTTGAAAAGGTAAATGTAGATGTATGGTACATTGGAGTTGTTAAGCTATCTAAATGTTTTTTTGAATTATACCCTGTATGAATGGCCTTCGTTTCAAATTGGTAATTGCTCGGTTCCTTCATAAGAATCTCCCTCGCCTTGTTGAAATGATGTTAATAACGAATTCGACGTTTTAATATCATATTTCCTATCTCTATAATTCGTCACTTGATTTTCTCGGTTTTCTTAATGAGGACTTCCCTGATATTGAAAAAGCATCTGCTCATCGCAGATGCCTTTTCTTACTATCTATTTTATCGATTAGTTTGAATCAGTATGAATAATAGCTTCTGCTATGTTAACCGCATGATCTCCAATTCTCTCCAAATTGCTTATGATGTCAACATAAACAATTCCCGCATCTCCTGAACATTTTCGATCATTTAATCGCATGATATGTTTCTTTCTTAAAACTCTTTCCATCTTATCTATTTCTTCTTCACTAGTTAGAACAGTTTTCGCTAATTCTTCGTCATTTTCAAAAAAGGCAGTATAAGCTGTTTCTAAAGTTGCCATCGTTAACTCGTACATTTCAGACAATTCCGCTGATCCGTTAGTTGATAATTGAACATTTTTATTAACTTTATAATCAACAAGTTCAACAATGTTTTCCATATGGTCGCCAATTCTTTCAATATCTCGAATGGCATCCGCTATATTTGAGAACTCATTTCGTTCATTAATTGATAATGATTTAGCGGAAATCGCTAGTAGATATTCAGTGATTTTTTTATCTAAATTATTTATTCCTGATTCATACTGTAGGGCATTTTCTCCATGCTTTTTATCGCTTGTATTTAAATACTGAAACGCTTCGCTCAGACCAGTTGTCGAAAAACCGCTCATTCTCTTCATTTCCTCTTTCGCTTGTCCAAGAGCAATTGATGGTGAGTGTTCAATTAACGTTGGATTTAAATGCTGTGGTTTTGTATCGATAATTTCATCATCACCTGGAATTAACTTTGTTACTAACCAAGCTAAAGCAAAGATAAATGGAAATTGAATGACTGTATTAGATACATTGAATGTTCCATGTGCGAATGCTATCGTCATTTCTGGATTTAGATTTAATATATTTTGTAAATAAGTAATCAATTTTGTAAATGGTACTAATATAATTAAAAAGATAATTGTTCCAATTAGATTAAATAATACATGGACAAATGCTGCTCTTCTTGCTGATATTGATGCGCCTAACGATGCGATGATCGCAGTTATTGTCGTACCGATATTATCACCAAATAACACAGGTAAAGCTGCATCTAGAACAAGCGCATCTTGTGAAAACAACTCCTGTAATATACCGATCGTCGCACTTGAGCTTTGTACAATTACCGTTAGTATCGTACCAACGACAACACCTAAAATTGGATTATCACTCATGCTCAACATTAAATCCTGGAACGATTCTAAGGATCTTAAGGGCTTCATCCCACCACTCATCAATTCTAACCCGTAGAAAAGTGAACCAAATCCAAAAACAACCTGTCCTAATGAAGTAAACTTCACGTTTTTAAAGAAAAATAGTAATATTGCACCAAGTGCTATGATAGGTAAAGCATATGCACCAATATCGATACCAATAATAAAGGCTGTTACTGTCGTTCCTATATTAGCTCCCATTATGACCCCAATAGCTTGTCTTAATGTCATGAAGCCTGCACTAACTAATCCAACTGTTAAAGCAGTTGTACCAGAACTAGATTGGATGAGAACTGTTACAATTACACCAGCTAAAACCCCCATAAAAGGGTTTGTTGTAAATCGATCTAATATATCTCTTAGGCGGTCACCTGCAGCTGACTGTAGGCCATCCCCCATATACTTTATTCCGAATAGAAAGATCCCTAATCCTCCTATAAATTGAAAGAGCATCTCTTGATAATCAAATTCCAAAGTTGAATTCACTCCCCATTTTCATATTAATATATTGAGAAATACTAAGATATAGTATCAATTTAGGCAGTGTATTTACAAACATTTTAAAGAATTTTTACATTAACTTAACATTTCCTTTACGTAAATTTTACAATTCTACTCTTCCATTTTTATTCACATTATGATTAAGAGGCTTGACTCCTAAATCAAACCCCTATTAGATAGATTCCGATAGCATCTGTCCAGATTATTCCACTTCAACTGGATTCGCCCCCTTTGGTATCGATGCAGTGACTAAAGTTCGGTCAGAAATAATCCTCCACTGATCATTTTCCCTATAAATTACGTAAATATTTTCAGTTAACTTTGCTCCGACTTTTGTTTCTATTGATGCTAATGCTACTGTTTCAGATATCAATTTAAATTGATTTACATGGTAACGAATAGAACCTAATTCTTTTTTATTTACTAGTCTTTCATTAAATTGACCATCTTTGCTTAGATCTTTACTAAACTTATCCAGCTCTACTTTATCTCCCGAGCCAACGCTATTAAAATAACCATCGAGTACATTGGTAAATTTAGGGTCCAACTCAGTTATATTCTCAGTTACTAACCCCTTCTTATAACCCCTTACAATCTTCCACTTTCCATCTAATTTGATCACTGGTGAGATTTGTAAGACTGATCTTTCAGAGTAGTCTAATTTTGTAGAAACCAATCCTAGCTCATTAGATACAACAACTATATCTGTTACTTCTGCCTTTTGTAGAGGTTGTTCCTCACATGTTCTTTGATAATAATGACTAAGATCTTCAATGTTCTGAACTTGGAGCGAATAGTGAATCATCTCATCTATTTTGCAGTTTTTTTGTGCATGGAGAAATTTTACGGCTGCGTTTAATGCATTATTTCTCGTACTAATCGTTACGGAATCTTTTGTTGCCACAACAACATTTCGATTATTCTGAACAGATAAGATGATCACAAAGGCAAAAAGAGTTAAAAATAATTTTTTGTACATACTACCAACCTTTCAAGCTTTTTCTGGATTATCTTTTACTATCTGTTGGATAATATGTATAAATACAAGATTTACTTAGGTGTTTGTCAAAAATATGACACTCTTTTCTTATTTTGAAAAAAAATGACTGTTTAGGATTGCTCTTTGCCGTTATGTTTTTTATGCTTGTGGAAGAAAGAATAATGAGGAGAGATTAATTTGAGCAATGATAGATATGAGCCCAAACAACGTAACTATAATCCTTTAATTTGGTTGCTATCAATAGTCATTGTAGGTGTCATCGTGGCAACTTATTTTTTACCGAAGAGTTCAGATGGGACTATACTTGGAATTGAATTAACGGTGCTACCGATGTTAAATGCCATTTTCAACACATTCACTTTTCTATTTCTATTAGCTGCCTTGTACATGATTAAACAAAAAGACATTAAATCACATCGTCGGTTTATTATTGCAGCGTTTATCACGACATTTCTGTTCTGCATTTCTTATTTAACCTACCATTCAATGGCTGAGTCTACAAGCTATGGTGGTGAAGGATTTTTAATGATTCTTTACTATTTCATCCTAATAACTCATATCATTCTGGCAGCTGCTATCGTCCCACTTGCACTCATCACACTTGGTAGGGGTTTGAATATGGAAGTCGCAAAGCATCGCAAAATTGCACGGTGGACGATGCCAATTTGGCTATATGTAAGCTTTACTGGTGTTGTCGTTTATCTGATGATTTCACCTTTTTATTAAGCTCTATTCTAAAAGTTTGTTGCTCATTTACTAATAAAAATTTTAGATGTAATTTGAAGCTATCCCGAGATAGCATATCAGAGTAATTTAGCGAAAAGTGTACGCAGATATACCTAAAAACGTGTACATTAGTCCTTTATACGGAAAACAACAAATTTTGACTTAATGTTAAAAACAGACCAGAAAATAGAGATCTAAGTCTCATATTCCTGGTCTATTCTTCATTTATAGAACCATTTAAATACACCCAATGTATGCAGATATACAATAATAATTGTCCATGGAATGATCCATTTCATTAAAAATTCCCAAGTTGTATAGATTACTGGCGAATAAGAGTTTGCTAATGTAAACTCCTGTTTAACCAGTTCCTTATTCATTTTAATTGATATAAATAGGGCTATTAATAAATTCCCAAGTGGTAACATAATATTACTTACCAAATAATCGGTTGCATCAAAAATTGTTTTCCCGAAGATAAGAAAATCACCTAGTAACCCCATTGATAAGGCAGCTGGAATACCAGCAATAAAAATAGCTCCACCTGAAATCCAAGATACCCTTTTCCTAGAGCGTTTTCCGCTTTCTGTAAATGCTGAGACGATTATTTCTAATAAGCTGAAAGAAGATGTTAATGTTGCAAATAAGAATAATAGTAAAAATAAGCTTAAGAATAATTCTCCAAATGGGATCTGAGAGAATACAGTAGGTAGAATAATAAATAGCAAGCCAGGACCTTCTGTCGGTTCGACCCCTAATGAAAAGACGGCCGGAAATATTGCCAGTCCTGCAAGTAAAGAAACAATGATATTCATGATCACAACAGAAGATGCAGATGCTGGAATACTCACATCTTTTCCTAAATATGAGCTATACGTCACCATACATGAAAAACCTACCGCTAATGCAAAGAATGATTGTCCTAACGCATACAAGATCGCTTCACCTGTTATGCTAGAAAAATCAGGCTTAAGGAAAAATTGAACACCCTCCATTGCGCCATCTAATGTTAGCGACCTGACAACTAGCGCGATAAAGAAAAGGAATAATAACGGCATCATGTACTTACTAGCCTTTTCAATCCCATTTTTTATACCAAATGTAATAACTCCAATATTAATAAGCATATAACAAGCTAAACCTATGATTGTAATACTTGGTGCACTTGTTATCTTTCCAAATAATTCTGGGTAATTTGCTCCTTCATGAATCACTTGACCTGTGATGGAAAGAAAGCTATAGATTAAAACCCATCCACCAACTACTGCATAAAAAGATAGCAATAAAAAGCAGCCAATTACTCCAAGTATCCCTACGTTTGCCCATCTAGTGTTTGGTGCCAACTTTTTATAAGCTGATATTGCCTCCTGCTTTGCCCCACGTCCGATAATAAACTCCGATATCAGCATCGGTAGTCCGATCAAAACGGTAAAGGCAATAAAAAGCAAGAAGAAAGCTGCTCCTCCATTCATCCCTGCAACATACGGAAACTTCCAAATCGCTCCAAGACCAATAGCGGCCCCTGCTGAGGAAAGAATAAAACCGATTTTGGATGACCATTGCTCTCGTTTGTCCTCCATAAGAAACCCCTCTAATCCAAATAAATTTCCTTACTCTTTATCTACTTAATTGACGTTTATCTATCTTTTTAAATGATCAACCGATAAATAACAAACTTTTCATAAGGATTTTGTTCATATAATCCATGAAGGATCACTTCCTCTTTCAACTCAAAAGAGGTGCTGTTTTCAAGATAATAGATATATTCTTCGGATCCATAATATAAAATTAGGTCTATATCACGATTAGATTTTTCTACTGAAAGTAATATTTTGTTTATCACATTCATAAAAATCTCTACAGAAAATGGATTAAAAAAATAAAAGATGTTATCTAATGGATTAATTTGATAGTCTTCCGCTAAACAACAAAGGAATTGAATTTGATCTTTGCTATTTCCTGTTGTTTTTATGAAATGTTCTCGATTTTCAATTGCCTCATCATAAAATTCCTGATTCATTTCTACCCCAATAACTGTTGCATCATAAAGATAATTAATAAAGAAATTTAATCTCCCTTTACCACATCCAAAATCAACAATACGGTCAGTGCTCTTCAATTGGTATTGATCGAATAGGTCTTCTAATGCACTATATGGTGTTGGCTCATAACGATGATAATGATAAGACTTGTTAAAACCCTGCTGATCTCCTCCTGTTTTGACGTTCATTCGTTTATCAAAATAGTGTTCAATCATTGATTCACTCCTAACAATATTCAATAATAGGATAATTGCATTTGTTCTATATCGATGCAATAACTTCAATTCTGGCTTCTGTTCTTGAGGGTTGGATTCCACCACTACAGTAAAAAGACACAGACGCGTAGGTTAAGCATCCTAGACCCTGAATACCGCTTAGACTTTAAGATTAACCTTCCATTTCGGTTGTTTTTCACGGAACTTTTTTGTTCGCGTTATAAGATCTTATTATTCACTCTTTCCATCTTACATTACTATTTGTTCTTTTCAACTTTTACATTGCTGTATTTTTTTATAAACCCTAATAAATAAAGGGTTGGAAAAATTGGAAAAGTTGGTCTGTTCGTAAAGTTTTTGCATAAATTCCTGTATATTTTGACAACTATTTCTTCCTTTATTTAATGAAGTCTACTTTTGTCTTTATTAAGCTTTTCGGATTTTCGATTCAGCTAATTCGAGGATTATCTGTAAGGGCAAAAAAAAAAATGAGCTAAATGCTCATTCTTTTAATTTATTTATGCCTTTTGATATTAGATGGCTGTTTTCACAAAGATTGTTGTTTTTCTTAATAAGTAAATCTTTACGAATTCAGCCTAGATTCGTGCTATTTTCGTTAAATTACTTGATATCCAGTTAAGATCGCTTCAATTTAGAGCATAAAAATCCAAATGTCGATTTTTATTAGTACTAGAACAACAAACTTTTAGAAAATAGCCTATCAGATAAATTCAACAATATCCTTCAAAGGAATCCGCGTTGTTTGGTGCGCCGGGGCTGCTGCTTTCCCTAATGCGATTAACACGATCGGCATGTATCGGTCTGATATGTTAAATTTTTCGTTGAATTTCACTTTATCAAAACCACCCATCGTTACTGTGTCATAACCTTTCGCCTTAGCTAAAAGCATTAATTGCATAGACATTAATCCAGCATCAAAGGAAGCAATATTTTTTCTTATTTCCTCAGGGGCATGCGGATAAGTACTGTTTGCACTTTTTATTAAATGATTCATACTTTCTTCACTCATAAACCCAGCTTCATAGTTGGATTTATAAACCTTTTCAATATTGTTGTGCATCTCTTTATCACCTAATATAGCAATAACAGCAGAAGACGTCTCAACTTGTTCTTGACCATAAGCAATACTACGTAATTCCTTTTTCGTTTCCTGGTCATCAACGACGATAAAACGCCATGGTTGGAGATTACTTGAAGATGGAGCTAAAATAGCTTCATTAAGGATCTCTTCAATTTCTTCCCTTTTGATCTTTACAGTAGAATCATATTTTCTAACAGAGTGACGTTCTCTAATGATTGTAGATAAATCTTGCTCAGTTACGATCGACATATTTATTTCCTCCTATAATCAAACAACTTACTAATAGTAAGTATAAGCTTACTATTAGTAAGTTAATACGTCAAGTGGGAAGTATTTATGGTATAGTGTATATTAAATTTGAAGGGTTTTTTGATCTACTAAATTTATCTTTATCAGTATTAACTGATCAATTTCTATATAAAACGGTTGTTTAATAGGAGGGGTTTTTTATGAATGAAACGAACGGATCAAACGTTAGTCATCAGTTGGAAAATTGTCAGGAAGCATGTAATGACTTTCATGGGACGATAGAATTTATCGGAAAGCGTTGGATGGGAGTCGTAATCTACAGTTTATTAAAGGGTCCCAAACGCTATCACGAAATTCTAGCTGACATCCCCGGTATCTCTGATCGGCTATTAACTGAGCGTTTACGCGATTTGGAAACTGAAGGATTAGTAGTAAAGAATGTTACAACGATTTCTCATAAAAAAGTAGAATATAAATTAACATCTGCTGGTGAAGAACTTGAGGGTGTTATTGGAGCTATTATGGAATGGGTAAAAGCTAAAAAATAGAAAGTACAGAGCTTGGTCAGGTCCTTACCGCCTGGCCTTTTTGCTATTCACTCCTAAAAAGCGACGTTCATTCATTTCATATTACTTATCAACTTGCAACTATAATTATTCTAAAGTCCTAATACAAGCAAAAAACCTTTACGAACGGTTAACTTGTACGTATAAATTTAATTTAAAAATAAAAAAGGATAGTCTATTCAAAATATATACGTAACAATATAGTATAATAGACTAAATTATCCTGCTTTGATCACGTTAGATTAGAAACAAAGGCTATCACAACAGAGAAAAGTAAGCGCTTCAATACGTTTTTGTTCAAAATAGGGGATTTATTAAAAGGGTTATTGGAGGTATACGGATGCAACCAAAATATCAAATGATAAAAGATGAAATTAAGTCCTGGCTTATTAATTACAAGTACAATCCTCACGATAAATTACCAACAGAGACGAAATTAGTCGAGAAATATCAGGTAAGCAGACACACAATAAGAAGGGCCATTGGGGATTTAGAGGCGGAAAACTATTTGTATCGAATACAGGGCGGCGGTATTTATGTAGCAGATTGGAAAGAAAAACAAATGACAAAGAAACCAACTAAAACGGTTGGTATACTTACGACTCATATCGCCGATTATATTTTTCCAAATATCATTGTCGGCCTTGAAAATGTACTATCTGAGAACTCATACTCCTTTATTTTAGCAAGCACACATAATGAGATTTCAAAAGAACGAAAAAGTCTTGAAAATTTATTAAGCCAGCCCATTGAAGGCCTTATTGTCGAACCTACAAAGAGTGCCTATCCTAGTCAAAACATTGGATTTTATAAAAATTTAGAAAAACTAAAAATACCATATATCATGATTAACTCTACCTACCAGGATATCGATGCACCCGTTCTTTCAATGGATGATTATGCAGGCGGTAACATGGCTGCAGAATACTTATTATCCATTGGACACGAGAGTATCTTAGGAATATTTAAAGCAGATGATCAACAAGGTGTTAACAGGATGAAAGGCTTTATTGCTGCCTATCAAGAGCGCCCTTCATTAACAATACCAGGCCAATTCATAACCTATCAGACGAACGAGGAGAAAAAGGAATTACCCGAACGTATAGAAGCTATTTTATTGAAACAAGACAGACCAACAGCCATCATTTGCTACAATGACCAAATTGGATTGTTGGTAAATTCGTTAGCTAAAAAGGCTGGGCTTCGTATACCCGATGATTTATCGATAGTGGGATTTGATGATTCATTACTCTCTCATATGTTTGATGTCAAGTTAACAACGATCAAACATCCGAAGGAACAGATGGGTGTAGATGCTGCGAATATGATTCTTCAGTTAATAGAATCTCCAAATAAGCAAGTTCAATCGATACGATATAAACCAGATTTAATTATTAGAGAATCAACCAAACCATTTAATTGAATGTTAAAAATAAATTTGGTACGTACCTATTTTTATTGTTGACATTTGTACGTACGAATATTATTATTCTTTTAGTAAACGTTTTCTAACTTAGTCTAACTTAAATATTGGAGGAAAGATTTATGACTTCTACTAATTATGAGTTCAATAATCCAGTGGTAATCCAAAGGGCAGATCCTTGGATTCACAAACACACAGATGGATACTATTATTTTGTTGCATCTGTACCTGCCTATAATCGAATTGAAATTCGACGTGCTAAAACAATCCAGGGCCTTAGTTTTGCTCCACCAAGAACTGTTTGGTTTAAACATGAAACTGGAGAGATGAGTAAATTAATTTGGGCACCAGAGTTACATTTTATCCAAGGCAAATGGTATATCTACTTTGCAGCAACCGACACAGAGGAAATAATTGATGGGTTATTTACCCACCGTATGTACGTTATCGAAAATGATTCAGAAAATCCGATGGATCAAAATTGGGTTGAAAAAGGGCAAGTAAAAACACATTTGGATTCGTTTTCATTAGATGCGACAACCTTTGAACATCAAAACGAATTGTATTATGTATGGGCTCAAAAAGATCCTGAAATTCGCGGAAACTCTAATTTATACATTGCAAAAATGGAAAATCCATGGACGCTTAAAGGGGAACCTGTTCTTCTAACTAAACCAGAATTTGATTGGGAGACAGTCGGTTTTTGGGTAAATGAAGGACCTGCTATCTTGAAAAAGAATGGTAGAATTTTTCTAACATACTCTGCAAGCGCTACCGATGAGAATTATTGCATGGGAATGCTTACCGCTAAAGAAGATGCTGATTTACTAGAAAGTTCATCTTGGATCAAATCACCAACGCCGGTATTTAAGAGTGATATGGAAACGAATCAATTTGGGCCTGGACATAACTCCTTTACAGTTAGTGAAGATGGTAAAGAGGATATCTTAATCTATCATTGTCGTGATTACACAGAAATCGTTGGAGACCCACTTTATGATCCTAACCGTCATACAAAAGCACAGGTCATTCATTGGAATGAAGATGGAACGCCAAACTTTGGAAAACCTGTTCCTTATTCTAATCTATAAAAACAATAAATCTTGAAGGCTCTTTTCTGCTAGTTTGTCGTATTCAATTGCATGATCTGTGTGTAAAGGGCTATAAATACAGCAAACTATCAGAAAGTTGCCTTTTATATGAATAAATAATCATAAGGAGTGGAAGCAAAATGAGCATCCAGTCAACAAAGAAAAACTTTTGGAATTTTGGGGGCTTATTCTTCTTTTACTTTTTCATATGGGCTACCGTTTTAACATTTTTACCGATTTGGCTAGAAGAAGAGGCAGGATTAACTGCGACACAATCTGGATTTGTCTTCTCTGCTATGTCCCTAGTCGCCCTTTGTTATCAACCATTTTTCGGAATTATTTCTGATAAATTAGTATATAAGAAGAATTTATTTGCAAGTGTAGTAGTAGCAGCTATGTTTATGGGACCATTTTTTAGTTTTGTCTTTATTCCCTTGTTAGACTTTAATGTTTACCTTGGTGCATTACTTGGAAGTATATACCTTAGTTATGTATTCTTTGGTGGTGTCGGCGTAGTTGAGTCCTATATTGAGAGAGCGAGCAGAGCAAATAGTTTTGAATATGGTCGTGCTCGACTATTTGGTTCAATTGCCGGTGCAACAGCGACATTTGTTGGCGGAATCCTTTTTGTTATGAATCCAGGCAGTATTTTTTGGCTTGCTTCAGGATCAGCCATTATTCTCGGACTCTTACTTCTTACAGCAAAAGTGAACCTTC
The DNA here is from genome assembly GCF_059758525.1 of Metabacillus sp. GQ13. Classification (NCBI taxonomy): domain Bacteria; kingdom Bacillati; phylum Bacillota; class Bacilli; order Caryophanales; family Bacillaceae; genus Metabacillus; species Metabacillus sp. GQ13. The sequence continues at coordinate 108,093 of NZ_JCAXET010000011.1, read as the reverse complement.
AAAGTGCTGGAGAGGTCACGCAAGAAAATACCGAGCCATTAACAAAAGAAACGATTCTATCCATTTTCAAGATTAAAAACTTTTGGATGCTCGGAATCTTCATTATAGGTACAGCATGTATTTATGATGTTTTCGATCAACAATTTCCAAACTATTACAAGGGCTTTTTTGACACAGCCGCTGAAGGAACGAATGTCTTTAGTAAACTTGTTTCAATCCAAATTGGTTTAGAAGCAATTATTATGATCTTCATGCCCGTTTTGATTAACAAGATTGGAGCAAAAAATGGATTACTATTATTCGGTCTCCTTACATTCGTCCGGATATTTGGAAGTGCAGTTGCGGTTGGACCAATTTCCTTATCTATTGTCCGTTTAATTGCAGCTGTTGAAATGCCATTGTTACTTATTTCGATCTTTAAATACATTACAGGTGTGTTTGACGTTCGATTATCTGCAACTATATACTTATTAGCTTTTAACTTTGCTAAACAGCTTTCGATTATGATTTTTTCAAGTGTTGCAGGGGGTATGTACACAGCAATTGGTTATCAACAAACCTATTATATTCTAAGTGCAATTGTCTTAGTAGTTACGATTATTTCGGTCTTCACACTTCAAAATGATAAGCTTACAAAATTAAAAATACCTACTCATCAGAAAATAGAGAAGGCTATTTAAGTGTTGTTCTATAAAACAAAGGATACTGTTTATGACAGTATTCTTTGTTTGAATATTTGACATCAATTTACTTTCAATGCAAGTATTGTTTGCATTTATTAATAACTTCTCTAGGCAATATGTTGTTTCTTTCCTTCTAAATTGCTAATTGTTCTCCAAAGAGTATATATAGAATACATGACCATTAGGATGCCAGGTATAATCATAAATAAAAGACTTCCGTTTGGCGACTGAGAAAAGCGAATGAAATATCCAACATATGGTATCGTTAATCCTTTGTACACCGCTACTACATGTTCAGCTGAAACAGGTTCTGAGTCCGCTGCATCGTTATTATCTCCTTTCGTCGTGTATTGAACAGATCCGTTTGTTGATGTTACTGCTGATATCCGATGGGTAACTAACCTATTTTCGTCCTGAAATGTAATAACATCACCCTCTTTAAGGGCAATTCTCTCCTCTTGATCAATAGATTTCACCGTAATAATAGATCCTGTTTGAATTTTAGGCTCCATCGATCCAGAGAGCACTGTCTTGAATTGATAGCCAAATAAGCTTGGTTCACTATCAGTAATTTTTGTTGAAATGACGATTCCAGCTATACTAACTAATAAAATTATGAATAAACCCGTTAAAAATTGATTCGTCCATTTAAGGAGTTTTCTCACTTTTTTCACCTTCATTTTCACTTGTCATAGTATTGAGATCATCAACTTTGGTAGGAGCTTCAATCTCCTTATTTTCCCCAGTATCACTAGTTTCGATTGGTTCAATTTTTGCTTGTTTTTGCTCATCACTATCCCATGTACCTATATAAATGTTTCCAAAAGTATGTTGATTATCGGTGTAATAAGCATTTGTATTCTCAACTAAATAACCCGCTAAATTGATGATTAAATAGACAATTAGAATACCTTTAAAAACTAAAATAGAAGGATAATTTCTAGGTTGAGATTCTTTTTTTTCCACTTCCATCAAGAATGCTCTCCTTTCTAAATAGTCTTAGTAATAGAATCTATCAATCTTTCATCATCTATTTAAGATCAGGATCTCCATCTCTTTGAACTGCTTCTAAGTCCCATTTAAGTTTTAATTCATCTGTTTGGAAATGAGTTTGATCTTCTCCGTTATCAATAAATTTAAATTGGACTGCGAACTTTTCTACTGTGCTTCCAGTTGGAAATCCCTTAATAATCTGAAGAGGATGATCCTTTAACTCAGATAATTTCATTTTAGAGATGAGCCTTTGTCTACCATTTACGTTATATAAATATTCCACCAGTATGTGCTCACCTAAGTCATCACCGTTATTACCCTCTCCGTTATCAACTACTTCATAAGAGGAATGTAAAATGACTTCTTTCATATCGACAGTTCCGTTATTATTCAGTTCAAAGTTACCGTTCATTGTGTCCCCAGGTACTATATTTCCAATTTTAATAATTGACTCTTTATTCATTTCAAGATCGAGTAAACCTGTCGTAAACGAGTTACTATTGGTTTCAGTATCATTAAAGTAAGCTACCGTTCCTTCGGTAATTAGACTTAAACCTAACGCCGCTATTGCTACACTTGTCAAAATTGTTGCTTTAAAACCCATGATCATTACTACCCCCTCTTAGCTTTAATTCTTTATATAAAGATGTTATGAAGAATGATATATGATTTCTGGTGCGAGGAAATCCTGCCCTTACATGTTTAGCATACTGAACAACAGAGCACGACTAAAGATAACTACGAATAGTCGTGCTTTTTAACGAAGCAATAATCTCCCCAAAAAAATCTACCTTTATCTACCTTCAAATGACCAATTTAACGACAATTTATCACCTTGGAATTGATTTTGGTCTTCTTCATTTTCTACAAATTCAAATTCAACATACATCGTGTCCATCGTACCTGCAGGTAATCCACTAATTTCATTTTCGAATCCAATTACGTTCTTTTCGACAACATCCGGGGTCATATTTTGTAAATCATATAAAGTAGTTGTAAAAATAACATCGTTCGGTCCATGTTCTTCAGACTTGTCGCTATTTTCGAGAAAATTAACTCTGATATGCTTTCCAAAGTCATCTGTATTATCACCAGCTGCATCCTCTACTTCATAGCTTGAAGAGAGAAGAACTTCAGAGATATCAAGAGAGCCATTATTCGCCAAATCAAAAGCGCGGATCATCCAATTACCTGGACTTAGATCTTCAACATCAATAATGATTTCAGGGTCTACAGAAAGATCTAACGTACCTGCGGCAAAGGTACTACTAGCTTCTGCCGTATCACTAAAATAGGCGTACGTTCCTCCACCTACTAATCCTAGTCCTAAAACAGCAGTTGCTACGCTCATACTTACCTTTTTCTTTATACTCATTTTTGTTTCCCTCCTAGTAATTGGTTAATAAATTCACATATTATAATTAAATCCTCTATGTACTTTCTTGTTGAACACTAAGGAGCTTTTTCGATCAGTAGAAACTATCGATTTTCCCGTTTTACGAATCCAGCATCCTCCTTTCCAATGGACAATCTTCAACTACTTTTCGTTCTTTTACAAGAACAATAAATACTTATTAACAAACAACACCCTGAAGTATAGAGACTAACCCCATATTTAGAAAACCTCCAAAAATGATAATATCTCCTTACAAAAGTCAATTTTCTCTTATTTACTTCAATTTTCTTCAAATATCTAAGTATACGCGGATTTGTGTTAATTTTCTGTTAACTCACTTTTACAATACTTTAATCTAAAAATCAGTCATATTTCCCCTCTTTTTTTCCTTGAAAACATGTTATCGACCTTAAATTTTGTTACTTAAGGGTGAAATATATACCCAGTTATCCCCATTTCCCTTCATATAACATTCTTTCGACTCATTTTTTATTAAAAATTCAACCATTACATTAAATTAATATGTTCTTTATAAACGTTTGTTACCTTTTTAATAGAGCATGTTTCATAGAATTAAAAATAACAACCAAGTATGAATACTATGGAGGTAGATTTGATGAATGTTAGTAAAAGCTCTTTAAACAGACGTGATTTCTTAAAAGTGGGCGGAATGAGTACAGTAGCTTTAACATTAGGAACAACTGGATTATTGTCACTAACTAGTACTCCAACAAGTCTTGCTGCAACTGGGAATTCGGTGAATCGTGGTAGTGGATTTGCAGGCTATGGTCCACTTGTGAAAGATCCTAATGGAATTCTTGATCTTCCAAGAGGATTTCAATACCGTATTATTTCAAAAACAGGTGACAAAATGTCTAACGGCGATTTAAGTCCTGCACTACCTGATGGAATGGCTGCATTTAAAGGCGAGAAAAACACCACGATCCTTGTCCGTAATCATGAAAATGGAACTAATTCTCAATATCCTGTTAATGGGAAAAATCCATGGAGTATTGGTGCTGCTGGTGGTACAACAACCCTTGTCGTTGGTCCTGATCGAAACGTCATTAATGAGTATGTATCAAATTCTGGAAACATTCGGAACTGTGCTGGTGGACCATCCACTTGGGGTACTTGGTTAACATGTGAAGAAACTCGTGAAATGGGTCACGGCTTTGTCTTCGAGGTAAATCCATTAGATCCTGAGAATGAAATGTCGAAAACACCTATTCGTGACATGGGTTACTTTTCTCATGAAGCATGTGCTGTTGATCCATCAACAGGAATCTGGTATTTAACGGAAGATAGCAGCCCAAGCTTCCTCTACCGTTTTACACCACATGATCGTAGTCAAACTCTAGGATCTCTTCAACAAGGTGGTATTCTTGAGGCAGCAGCCATTGATGAGTTATCGACTACATCACAAAGCCAGTTAAATAGTGCACAAAAGTTTGGTGTCGTTTGGAAACAAGTAAACCCTGAGCGTGCTCAACAAGACGCAAAAGACCTTGGTTGTATTCAATTTAGTCGCCTAGAAGGTGCTTGGTTTACTGCAGGAACATTCTGGTTCGATGATACAAGTGCAGGTTCAAAAGACCTGGGTCGCGTTTATCGTTACTTTCCAGCTACAAATACACTAGAACTTTTCTATGAATCCACAGATAAGAATGATCTAGAAATGCCAGACAACATCACCATTGCTCCTTGGGGAGACCTTTGGATTGCAGAGGATGGCGGCGGAAATGATCGGATTATTGGACTTACACCTGAAGGAAATATATATCCTTTTGCTGAGAATCAATTCAATGGATCTGAATTTGCTGGACCCGCATTCTCTCCTGACGGAAAAACACTTTTCGTTAATATGCAATCACCTGGAATGACTTTTGCCATTTGGGGTCCATTCGCCCGTCCAAATGCTGCACGTCAACGCGCCATGGGCCATGCTGCTCCGCCAGCAGACTTAGCTCCAGTTGTTTCTAAAAAACTTACAGCGTTTGCCGAAGAACAAGGGATGTCTATTTTAGAAGCAGCTGCATTAGAGCGTCACGGTATGCCAATTCTATAATATCGCTAAAATATCATTCCATAGTAGGGCAAGTTTAATAAGTATATACCTTAGGAGGTGAAACCCATGTTATCAAATATAGGGATCCCAGGTCTCATTCTCATTTTTGTCATTGCATTAATTATTTTTGGTCCTTCTAAATTACCTGAAATTGGACGAGCCTTCGGAAACACCTTAAAGGAATTTAAAAAGGCAACGAACGATCTGGTCAATGGTGATAACGAACCAAAGAAAGCAACAAAGGAAAACACAAATGAATAGTATGTAAGAATTGTTGCTAAACAAAGGCTGTTTTCGCAAAGATTGTTGATTTTCGTTACAAAGTAGTATTGTACACGTTTTAACTATATCTTCGTGCTCTTTTCGTTACATTACTCAAAAATCCCTTTGGTGATAGCTTCAATTTACATTATAGAAATCCAAAAGCCGATTTTTATTCGTACTAGAGCAACAAACTTTTTGAAAAGAGCCTAAACAAAAGAACGATGTATGCCTGATAAGTGAACATAGGCTTACATCGTTCTCTTTTAAAAGGAGTATACATATGGATCAAACTAAAATGAATTTTATGGACCATTTGGGTGAATTACGAAGACGAATAATCATTAGCGGGATTGCCTTCATGCTAACCTTTATTTTGGCTTTTGTTTTCGTAGAGGATATTTATCAATTTTTAGTAAGGGATCTATCAGGTAAATTAGCATTACTTGGTCCCGGGGACATCATTTGGGTATACATGATTATTGCGGGGGTTTTTGCTATTGCTGCAACAATTCCAATTATTGCCTTTCAAATTTGGCAGTTTATTAAACCAGCACTTACCAAGACAGAACAAAAAATCTCTTTAGCCTTTATACCAGTTCTTTTTCTCTTATTTCTTTTAGGTCTAGCGTTTGGTTATCTTATTCTATTTCCAATCGTTCTCTCCTTTTTAACCGGGCTTATAGATGATCAATTTGCTACCTTTTTCACTGCTGAAAAGTATTTTAAATTTATGTTAAGTCTTACATTACCCATTGGTTTTTTATTTGAAATGCCTGCTGTCTTGATGTTCTTGACGAAATTAGGCATTATCAATCCTCATAAACTCGTAAAGATGAGGAAGTTCTCCTACTTTTTCTTAATTGTTATTTCGATTTTAATTACCCCTCCAGATTTTATATCGGACGTACTAGTTATCGTTCCCTTACTATTATTGTACGAACTAAGCATTACTTTAAGCAAAATTGTTTTTCGAAAGAAACAAGCACTAGACTCGACTGTTGCATCTTAGAATATAAAATAGCTACATAAATAAAATCGCAACTAGTTATACATCATACCTTTTAGATTATAATTTTTCGAATGTAAGACATATTAATAAGTGATTAAATGAATATCGAAGGAGCTGGTTCGTTTTGAACATAAACAATAGAGAAGAAATCATTCAAAATTTACAGAATTCCTTCCAACCTCTTATGGATAAATATGAGATTGAGGATATTGGTGTATTTGAGGAAGAGGGTCAAAAAGATCAATATCATATGGGATATACGATACGTAAAGATGGAAAACATTTATGGTACATACCCCTTACATCTAGAATAAAGATGGCCATTTATCACAAGCTGATCAAGAATGGACGATCGAAACCGATGAGCCTGGTCTCGAAGATATGACTGGATTTAAAGGGTTGGATGAAGCCTTACGTACAATTCAGCCTTTCTGATGTATTCCGCCAATTTCCCCACCAATCTGGTTGGTTTAACTTGGTCAATGCAAGCATGGTTAATGAATAGAGGTACCGCCTAGGCGGTACCTTTTTTTAATACTGGATCTCTACTGAACCACCCTCGTCAATTTCCTTAACAATTATTCCGCAAAGATTTTTTAAAATCAGTGTAAAAGTAATAGATATACATAATTCGAATTAACCTCAATACTAATAGCCGTCATTGCAACAAAAAGCGCATAAAAACAAAAACACCAAATCTAATAGATTTGGTGTTCTCTCCGGTAATTCATAAAGATTTACCTTCATGTCTAATTTAATTAATGGTTCGCTACTTTATTAAGACCACCTGGCTTATTATGAACAGAAACTTTTTCAAGTAGCTTATTACTTTCTGTATTAACTCCAATTAAGTTAACTTTTACACCGTTTTGATGATACTTAATGACAATTTTATCGATTGCACCAACAGCCGAATCATCCCATAAGTGGGCATTTGTTAGGTCTAAATCTATTTCATTCACTTCTTCTTTAAAATTAAAGCTACCCATGAAGTCTGTTACAGATGCAAAGAATAATTGCCCTGACACACGGTATATCTTCTTATTAGATCCCTCTGCAGACAGGCTTGAAACCTTTACTTTAGAGATTTTTGCAGCAAAGAATACCGCACTCATGATAATACCAACAAATACACCCTTAGATAAGTCATGTGTCATAATGACTGTTAGAACAGTTACCACCATAACTAATGAATCTGTCAAAGGAACTTTCCGAAAGTTTTTCAATGACGACCAATCGAATGTTCCAATTGAAACCATGACCATTACACCTACAAGGGCAGCCATTGGGATCGTAACGACGAAGTCATTTAGTAACAAAATCAAGATCATTAAAAATACTCCAGCTACAAGAGTTGAAAGTCGGCCCCTACCACCAGATTTAACATTAATAACAGATTGACCGATCATCGCACAACCTGCCATACCGCCAAATAAACCTGAAACGATATTGGCAATTCCCTGACCGCGTGATTCCTTATTTTTATCACTTTCCGTATCAGTCATATCGTCAACAATAGATGCTGTCAATAATGTCTCTACTAAACCAACAATGGCGATCGATAAAGCATATGGAAAGATGATTTGTAATGTTTCAAAATTTAATGGAATATCAGGTAGTAAAAACATTGGTAAAGCCTGTGTTAATTCACCCATATCACCAACAGTACGTACGCCACTTCCTGTCATAATAGCAATAATTGTTATCACAACAATCGCTACCAATGGAGATGGTACAACTTTTGTAAATCGTGGTAAAATATAGATTATAGCGAGTGCCCCAGCTACCATTGCATACATTTGCCATGATTCACCAATAAAATGTGGTAATTGAGCAGTGAAGATAAGGATAGCTAAAGCATTAACGAAACCCGTCATAACCGAGCGTGGCACAAATTTCATTAATTTACCTAATTTCAGCACACCCATGATGATTTGTATCACTCCGGTTAGAATCGTTGCAGCAAGAAGATATTGTAATCCATGCTCAGCAACCAATGTTACCATCACCAAAGCAGTCGCACCTGTCGCAGCAGAAATCATTCCAGGTCGTCCACCGACAAATGCTATTGTCACTGCAATACAAAAAGAAGCATATAATCCAACCATAGGATCTACCCCAGCAATTATTGAAAATGCAATAGCTTCAGGAATTAATGCAAGGGCAACGACTATCCCTGCTAACACATCACCTTTAATATTTCCAAACCATGAATATTTAATTGAGTTTAAATTCAACATGACACCTCTTCCTATTTTATTGTTTTTATAGGCCTATTTTCTAAAAGTATGTTGCTCTAGTACTATGTAAATTCAAGCAATCTTCAGAGGGATATCAAAGAAATTCAGCAGAAAGAGCACGAAGATATACTTACAACTTGTACATTCGTACTTTGTACGGAAAACAATAATCTTTACGAAAATAGCCATTATATATGACTTTCAACTCTCATGAAAGTCGGGTCCGTTATTAACACCATGAATTATATAAGTTTTCGACAATTTTGTGAAGTATTAAGTAAACGTATTCATCTAAATAATGCCATTGATTACTCTATTAATCTTTATCATTCACACAATTTCACAAAATAAAAACAACTTGGTGTTTTTATATGAATTACGAGGGGGATTATTATGTTCAGAAAGATTTTACTTGCAGCGGATGGTTCCTCACACTCTTTAAGAGCTGCAGAAAAAGCAATCGAAATCGCAAAATGCGACCAAGCAAGTAGGATTATCGTTCTCTACATTGTAGACGGAAAGACATCCAAGGAAGACGTATTGCATAACTGGAACTCATTTGATACCGAAAACAAAAGGAAAAAGAAAATGGCTTTTATTGAAAAAAGAGCAGAAAAGGATAACGTACACTACGAAATTAAGATTATACGAGGTGAACCTGGTCCATCAATTGTAACGTATGCTCATGAGAATGACGTTGATCTCATCGTGATAGGAAGTAGAGGATTAAATACGATGCAGGAAATGGTTCTAGGAAGTGTTAGTCACAAAGTAGCAAAGCGGGCGAAATGCCCCGTCCTAATAGTAAAGTAATAAATAATGATAAAGAGGATGAAATCATTGATTGACATCCTCTAGTTATTTAAAGTACTTTATCATTTTATATGAAGGTTTTCACCAAATAGTATTCCTGATTAATTAAGCCAATTGTTGCTCCGCATATTCACGATACAATGGATGTGACTGTGTCAATTCTTGATGTGTTCCGATACCTGTAACTCTGCCTTTCTCGATAAACACAATCTTGTCAGCATCAACGATCGTCGATAACCGATGGGCGATGACAAATGTCGTGCGTCCTTCCATTAAGCGTGTCAAAGCTTTCTGGACAACATTTTCTGATTGGCTGTCTAAGCTAGCTGTTGCTTCATCCATCATAAGAATTTTGGGGTCTCTTAAAAATGCACGTGCAATGGCGATTCGCTGCCTTTGACCTCCCGACAATTTCACACCACGCTCACCAACTTCAGTATTTAATCCTTTTGGGAATGTCTCAATAAATTGGTCAGCATAAGCCATCTTGGCAACTTCCCATAAACGTTCATCAGACAGGTTTTCGGACTCTTTCAATCCATAACATAGATTTTCTCGGATTGTCCCAGCCATCATCGCACTCTCTTGTGAAACATATCCGATTTGATTTCGCCATGATTCAAGTGTTATTTCATTAATAGCTGTATTCCCGACTCGTATTTCACCAGCAGTTGGTTCATAAAACCGTTCAAGTAATCCAAACATCGTTGTTTTACCACCGCCGCTTGGTCCAGCAAAGGCAATCATTTGTCCCGGCTGTGCTTCTAATGAAATATTCTTTAGCACAGGTTCTTCATCACTATATGCAAATGAAACGTCCTTAATATAAATCGGTTCATTTGTTAAATCCTTTTCAATGCCCTCTTGACCCGTTTCTAATGGCACATCTAGTATTTCAATAATTCGTTCTGTTGCTCCTTTTGCTTTTTGTAATTGGGTAAAAAACAACGCAAAAGAAGTAATTGGGTAAATGATTTGGAAAAGGTAGAGTAAAAAGGCAACAAGTGATCCAGTTGACATTGTTCCATTTGCCACACGCATCCCACCATAACCAATTATCATAACAATAACAAACATGATAACCGTGTACATGATTGGACCGATAACAGCGAGTATCCTTGATTCTTTTAATCCGAATTTTAGTAAATTTTCAATTCCGTTAATACCCTTTGTTGCTTCATTTTCTTCTGCTGTTGAGGATTTCATTAAGCGAATTTCACCAAGTGTTTGTTGGATATTCCCAGTAAAAACAGCTGTTTCATCCTGTAAGCCTCGCGAGATTTCCGTCATTTTCTTTCCCAGAGGCATCATGACGACCATCGTTATTGGCACAGAAATAAGCATTAATAGTGTCATCTTCCAATCCATAATAAGCAAGATAACAATCGCTCCAATAATTGAAATGATTCCTGCGATGAATTGCGGAAAATGTTGAGATATTAAATCTTTTACCACGCTCGTATCGTTTACTACTCGGCTAACCGATTCACCGCTTTGCTTTCGATCAAAATAACTTACCGGCAATCGAATCAGTTTTAACCACATTTTCTCCCGTAACTTAGCGACAATTTGTTGACCAACTGCAGCAAGTAAGTATGTAGACACCCCATCAATCACACCCTGTATAATAAATACAGCAACGATAGCTATAATGATTGGGATGCTTAAAGATGAAATCGAAAAACCATCTACCAACTCTCTTGTTAATAAAGGGATAGTTAGACTGACAACCGTTGAAATAATACTAGCAATCAATCCGAAGGTTAGTGCTAATTTTGGAATTTTTGTTGATAAAATAAGTGAGATAAATGGCTTCAAGCCATCTTTTTTATTTTCCACTGCTTCCACTCCAATCATTATGTATAAGAAAATTCTAATGGAAAAAATCATTAAAACTGTAAATTTCAAGAATCGTTCCGTCCACTTAATTTTAAACTACTTTTAGATTATTTGCTTACAAAGTTTGGAACTTATTCTAATTATTTTCTTCCAGTGTACTTATACATTTAGGTAATTAATGGGTATCTGAATATATTGCAACCTTACTAAAAGGCAATGAATTTGCCGTCAAAGTTGACTTCAACACAAATTCATTGCCTGAAAAATAGCGTTTAACTATTCTTGTAGAATTATAATATGTAAATAGTTGCACTTTTTCCCCTTAATCAAATCTTCGTTTTTTATAAATAACCACTGTCAGTAAAATTGATACAATTGCCCATATTAGCAGTACAAACACACTTCCAATGATATCATTAACCTTTTCTCCAGCACTTAATCCAAACCAAATTGCATTCAATTGCTCACTTGGTAACAAATCAATCACTTTAAACAAGGTTTCATTTTCAACCATTGGTTTAATCATAGATCCCATTCCAAAAATGACTAATACAGGCATTCCGATAATACTCGTTTCCATTACGGTTCTAGAAAGTAGTCCAAGAATTGTTCCAATTGCTAGGTAAATGATTAACCCTAATAGTAGACTGATTGAAAATAACAGAAGTGATGGAACTTGGTATTCCGCTAAAAAGATTGAGCAAATAATAACCACAATTGTCATGACAGCCGATAATGCACTTTTTCCAACTATGATCTCAAGAGTACTAGCTGGTGATAATAATAAACCTCTTAAAGTATTTTTCTCTTTTTCTTCTGCAACCATCGCCGCTTGAATAAAAGCACCCGCGATAACAAGGGCAAGATTAATGGGATATGAGCTCAATTCAGGAGTAATCTCCCCCATACGCCCCAACCATGCGGCGAATACTAATGGAATGGCTAACGTGAAGAGGACATATGAATTTCTTTGTAGGTCTTTCCAATCTTTAATAAATATTGCATTAACTCGTTTATACGAAAATGTCATGATAAATTCCTCCCAGTTAGCTGTACGAATATGTCTCCAAGTGTCGGCTCATTTGAATGGATTGTTAAAAGTTGTCCAGACTTAATATATTGCTTAATTTCATTTGCCCCTTGCTCATCCTTTTCAACAATGACTGTACGATTGCCCTTCAATAATAGTGAAATAGATGTATTTACTTGTTGTGCTCTTACATTTTGCGGCGTATCAAGAATCTGGATCTCTCCATTATTTAAAAACGAAACTCGATCACAAAGTACTTCTGCTTCATGCATATCATGAGTTGTTAAAAAGATCGTCGTTCCCTCTTGATTCAACTTTTTCAATCCGTCATGAATATGCTTCGTATTGACAGGATCTAAAGCTGAAGTTGGTTCATCTAAAAAAAGAAGATCTGGTTTATGTAAGATGGCTCGTGCTAGGGTGACTCGTTGCTTCATACCCTTCGAGAGCTTTTGTACCAATTTTCTCTTATCTTCTATTAAGTTTACAGATTCAAGCACATCTTGTATTCTACCTTTCTCTACATCATATAAATCACAATATAATGCGAGATTATCGTAGATACTTAGTCGATCATACAGACCACTATTATCTGTTAAGATTCCGATTTTCTTCATAAAAGAAGGATCTTTTAATTTATCTATTGGCTTCCCAAACACTGTAACTTCTCCTGCAGTTGGATGAAGTTGGGCAGTTAATATTTTTATTGTTGTTGTTTTACCAGATCCACTTGGTCCTAAGAAGCCAATTGTTTCTCCCTTTTTCACCTCAAAATTAACATTTTTCAATGCGGTTTTATTTTGAAATGATTTAACAAGCCCTTTTACTTCTATGACATTTTCCATTTTAATTACTCCTTCAAACGTTTTTGTTTTCTTGATTCTAGTTTAGCTGCATGATTGGCTGAATGCAGTAGTATCAAGGTGAAAAGAGTATTAATATGGATGAATGGCATCAATTTTCAGATGAATGGAGCACATTTCTCATCCAAAAATGCACTTATTCCTTTGAATACATCTTTATATCCCGATGATTTCCTTTAGTTCATTCAATTTCCCTTTCGATAATGGAACAGAGCTTTTCTTTGAATCTTCGAGAATTAAACTATAGCTATTTCTAGACCACGTAATAACTTCACGAATTCTTTGTAAGTTAACAATGTATGATCGATGGCAACGGAAAAACCCAAATGGTTGTAATCGTCTATATAAATCATTCAATGTTATGTAACAAGGAAAGACCTCTCCATTGACATGTAGATGAGATATTCCTTCATTGCTCTCAACGAAAGTAATCTCAGTAGGGTCAAATAAAATAATCTTTTCATTCACTTTTGCCGGAATCTTCTCAAATCGTAACTGATTGTGAATTGGCGCCGCTACTTCCTCTACCTCTTGATCTTGATCTTCATCTTTAACCTGTTCTAGTTCTTCAACAATGAAATCTGCTGTTTCTTCTTTAGCAATTTCCGTTGTTAATTCTTCTCTAGAATCAATAGAATCTTTTGGAATTGAATTCGAATCCTCTTTACTCTCATCCAGTACTTCGATTTTCTTTAAGCCTTCTTCATTAAGACGATAAACCGCGTTTGTCATCGAAATAGCACTTTCAAAATTATTGGTTGTCATTAGAATTGCTTTGCCTTGCTCAGTAAGTTCTTCTAATACCCTTTGCATGATGATTTTACTTTCAATATCAATATTTTGGTCAGGTTCCTCCATTAATAGCAAATCTGGCTGATGTAAAATAGTTCTAGCTAGCTGTACTCGTTTCTTTTCTGAATAAGAAAGCTTGTTCATTTTAGTGCTTACTTTTTCACTCAAACTTACTTTATGAATGAGGAAATCTACCTCAACATCTACTTCATAAAGGTTTTTGAAAAAGTTGAGGTATTCCTTTGGAGTAAGGCGTTCATACAATGCTTCATCCAACATAAAAACACCTACCCTCTTAGATAGCTCTTTAAAATGATCGTTTAAGGATAGGCCATCTAATAAAATTTCGCCACTAGATATCGGATTCTTACCAATAATTATATGGATCAACTGTCTACCAACGTCATTATTGCATTGTAGAGCCACAGCTTCTCCCTTTTGAATTTGTAAATCAATCTTTGGAAATATCACCGTATTTCCTTTGCTTTTTTCAATTTTCTTTATATGTAAAACACTCAAAATATCACATACTTCCCAAAATTATATATTTTTAGAATACTATATTCATTCCGATTTGTTTAGTAGTGGATCATATGATTTCTCTTAGCAGTGGTAGAGAAAAAAGATAGCATTTCGCCTTTATACTTTATCAATTCGATCTTGAAAGTTATTCATGTATATAATGATCATATCCAATTTTTAGATTGTTACGATTCCAAATAAAAATGTCTTAAAAACCTACGATCAGGATTTTAAGACATTTAATGAATTATCTTTTTTTACATACAAACCTCTTCATCATAAAAAGCAACATTATTCAGGCTCAGGAATTAGATTTTTCTCCCATGTCTGTACATCGTCATCTTCATCAAATTCGATAATTACATGGGTTACACCTTTGATTTCTAGTATCTTACCTTTTATACGATCTTTTATATCATCTACTACCGCTACTGTTAGAGTTGGTTCGACTTCTAGTTTCATTTCAATATGATAATCTTCACCTTCTTTTATCGCAAACAGTGTTTGTATATCTTTAATTTCCGGATTAGTATAGATGTACTTGGCTATTAATTCTTCTAACTCATCATCAGCTTCACCTAGTGCTCCTTTTGCATTATCTAGAAAAACTCTTCCCACTACATAAAACATCATAATACCAATTATGATAGAGGCAATTCCTTCCGCTATTCTTAGCCCTGCAAAGTAGGAAAGTAAAATTCCGATAATGGCAATTAATCCACCTAGTGTTGCGACAAAATCTTCCATAAAAACAAGTTTCGTGGCCGGCTTTGCCCGTTTTAAACCGCTGAAACTTTTTGTCACAATAGCAAATCCTTTTGCCTCAATATGAGTCTCATGGAGAACTTCTTTCATCGCCTTATAAAGGACATATGACTCCAAAATGACTGCTACTCCTAATACTGAGAGATTAATAAGAATTCCTGTTGATTCTATAGGATGCACTACATGGTGATAACCCTCCTTGATTGTTTCATAACTCATAATTCCTACAATTATGACTGCACCAAGAAGAACTAAATTGACAAGACGTCCGAAACCGTTTGGAAAGCGATCTGTCGGCATTTTTTTACTAAGAGCACTTCCGATATAAACAAAAAATTGATTCGCAGCATCTCCTAAGGAATGCATGGTTTCAGCAAACATCGCAACATTTCCAGTAATTGAATATGCAATCCCTTTGATAATCGCAATAAATGTATTAACAATAGCAGCAATAAGAGATGGTTTATTCCCTTTCCTCAGTAAACTTTCCTTTTGTGTCATATTTTCCTCCTTGACTACTTCTAGGTAATCCTTACCTTAGATAGTATTCATCCCATCGCTGCTATTTATGATAATCATATGAAAAACTTATCCCACGACTCACATATAAAGACCCGCAAAATGCCCATTTCCAAAAAGAGGAAAAACAAGAGACAAATGAATGGCCCTGCTTCTCTTTTTCACTTGTGTATTGTTTTTTAAGAATAAATAGCATAAATTAACTGCTACATCCCCCACCACAGCTAGAGCAACTAGATCCCCCCGAATCTCCCCCTGAGTGATCAGAGGAACTGCTACATGAAAATCCAGAGCAAGAGGATCCTCCTCCATGACCAGTTTTATTAAATTCACCTGGCATCATTTCACTTATATGTTCTTGATATTGATCTTCTTCGTAAATTGAGTAAAATACTGCTGCCCCGATCGCAAGATTAAAAAGGTGTGGACCCGTAGTTGTATGTTGTAGATCCAGCTTATCTTTTCCCAGTTTAATACGATCTGCCTGATTAATTTCGTTCTTCAGTTTATTGATTAAGTTTCTTTTTACGTCGTTCCAGTCCTCATTGTTTCGAAAGTATTTGATAAGCAGATCCGCTTCTGATAAATGTCTAAAATCATCGAGGATTTCGCGCTGAATAGGATTTCGTAAAAAACCTCCCCATATCGCACTACTGTTAGATGTCAGTTCAAATAGACTTAAATAAACCCAGTCAAAAAACGCTCTTTCTCCTGGAATCGGTGTGCTGTCCATATTTGGTGCATGATGTAATATTTCGTGATAGAATTCCTTTGAAAATTTCTCATATTCTCTTGTAAACATAAGCATCTCATGCCAAATATCATCTACTTGTGCACTGAACATGGGAACTGATTTTAGCAAACTATTCATTACAAAATAACGTTTTAGTTCAAAAAGTGCCCAATCAAACTCATGATTCGCCCACTTTGGATGTTCCAATAACACACGGTTTTTTACATTATCTACATAAAAACCAGTTAAAGCTTTATCTAAAGATTGAACAATAGGCAATCCTTTCTCCATTTGGATACCAAGTTGATCTGGTATTACTTCATTTTTTAGTTTTCCTCTCCGGTTAGTCCCCGGTTTGGCCGTTGCCTTTGCGATAAAAATGATGATGAATATGAAAATGACAAATCCGATAATAAATTCAACCATGCCATTACCCCCATTTCGTTTTACGTTAATTATAGGTGAACAAAGGAAAATATGAGATTTTCAGTATAAATCAGGAATGAGTATCGAGTGTTTTAACCAGCTCAAAAGTAGATATCATATTAATGATACCGGATATTGATTCATTTAGGGTTATAAATTTTGCAAATTATGTTAAAGTAAGTGGATTACGCAATATAGGTAGGTGAAAATGATGCAAAGACTTATGTTTGAATCATCATGGGATAAGGCACTTTCCGCTAATGACCGTGAAAAAATACAGCGTGTTTTTTTACAAACATATGTAACGAACAATAAAAGAATTCAATTCTCACGATTATGGCAAGCTCAGAACCATAGAGGAGAACTATTGGTTACTGTGCTCATACATAATTTCAACGAACATGTCCATGTATTTAAAGACACCAAACTACGGTACGTGGCCAACGAACAAGTGATGGCAGAACATACCTATTCCCTTCCAACATTAATCCTTGAACCAGAGACAAGTATGCCATGGACATTTATTTTTCCTACCGGAAGGTTTAAGCAGGATTTAATAGTCGAAGGCGATTTAGAACTGATCTGTTAAAATAGCACTTTTCTAAACATTCATTCGTGAACATTTCTTTAGTTGCTGAGATATCTTTTCTAATCACTTACCCTATGTACAAACGTTTTTCATTCGATTGCTTAAGACCCATTGAAGTTACGTCTCATGAAAAAGGTAGGGTTTGTCCCACTAGTCAATAGACTTATAAAACAAACCTTATTTGTTCATATGTTATTCATTCGAAGACGGGATTTTTACCAGTACATTATATTCTGCAGCTGATTCCAAATCCTTTATAATACCATCCTCAATATGCTTGCCATTGACATATACTTCTGTATTTTCAATACTTTCTTCTCGCTTAATCTCTATTTGTAGCTCTGCTCCTCTAAACGTACGTTTGACAGCAACCTCTTTCCATTTAGCAGGAAGCTGTGGCTTTATCCGAAGACCTTCTTTATCACCCTGTAGTCCAAATAAACCATCCACTAAACAGCGGTATACCCATGAAACAGTACCTGTATTAAATAGATGACTTGAACGTCCAGCAGTTCGTGGAATTTGTCTATATGCTCCTCGGTAATAATTAGGGATATACACAGGCAATTGGCCACGTTGAAGAACATCATCCAAATCTGGTCCCGGAATCATTTTCCTAAGTAAACGATAGGCATTTTCTGTCTCACCTGCTGTATAAAGTGAATAGATATAAAATATTGCCGCATGATTATACACAGATCCATTTTCTGCTGATCCTGGATACTTCTGTGTTACACGGCCAACATCCTCTCGCATAGCAGTATAAGCTGGCCCAAGCATTTCAACTCCAAATGGGGACTCTAATTGATCAACAACCGCATTAAGTAGTTTATTTTTCTTCGTTTCATCAGCAGCACCACTTAAAAGTGCCCAACCTTGAGAGTTAAGGAAAATCCGCCCTTCCTTATCTTTGCTAATACCAAAGATAACATTGTCATCTGTTATACCTCGTGCATACCATTCTCCATCCCAAAGGTATTTATTAATGACTTCATTTGTTTTATCCGCTTCCAATTGAAATTCGTTACTAACTTGTGATTGTCCATTTTTTTCACATATATCAGCCCAAATGATAAACGCATATGCTGAAGCTGTCGTTAACCACCCCGAAACACCTTTGCCTTTATAACCAACCATATTCATAGGATCACACCAATCCCCTTGGTTAATATAATTCAGGCCTCGTTCGTCTCTATCATTTATTAGCCAATACATCGCACGATTGATATGTTCTGAAACGGATGCCTCTTCCTTTCCATCAGCAAAAGGAACGATTTCATCCAATATCTCATAGTCATTCGTCTCATCTAAATACGTACTTAAGCAAATAGGCAACCAAACACAGTGGTCCGTATGTGGTACTTGATTAATATATTTTAATTCAGCATCCTTATGCAAAATGATTCCATCTGGCATCTCACCACTATCCTTTTGCTGACTTAAAGCCAACAGAAACGCATCCCTAGCAGTCTGTGGCTTAATATAACTCATTCCCATATTGTCTTGAAGATAGTTC
This sequence comes from Metabacillus sp. GQ13, assembly GCF_059758525.1. Classification (NCBI taxonomy): domain Bacteria; kingdom Bacillati; phylum Bacillota; class Bacilli; order Caryophanales; family Bacillaceae; genus Metabacillus; species Metabacillus sp. GQ13. The sequence continues at coordinate 89,033 of NZ_JCAXET010000011.1, read as the reverse complement.
CGGGTTTGCGGATCCGTAGACAAACGATTTGTTATACCATGATAGTACATTTGACGTGGTAGCCAATGATTAACAAAATTATCCAAATCAGCATCAGGTGTTTTAATTTGAATACAACCTCTTCCTTCTGCTATATACTCTGCATATTCAGTTTCAGCTAAGCAAAAGCCATCGAAACCGGTTTCGTTCTTAGCCAAAAAGTATTGTTTGCGGAGGATAGCGATGTCTTCGTTCGTTTTAGCTGCTCCAAAGATAAAACGATATTCCTTCTCTTCATCTGGATTCAACTCCATTTTATATTGAAGAACAGCAACCGGCATCTCATATAGAGAGTCCCCTTTTGATAATTCGGCTTGTTTGATCGATGATGGGTACGTAATGCCACCTTCACCTTCAAATGCTTGTTGATTCACTTCCCAAGATAACGGTTCTTGGTCTGCTAATAAAAAGGTTTTATCACTAAAGTTTTTTATCTTATCATAATCTTGGTATTTTTGATAAGGTGTAATAGCCGTACAGACAATCCCTTGTAAATCTTGTTTATATTCACCAGATTGATTCATCCATGACATATAGCCAACCGAAAAGTAAGGATAAATACTTAGTTTTCGGTTCGTATTTGAAAGGTTTTTTACCTTTACTCGCCAAAGCTCCATTGCATCATCTTTGGGTAAACTCAAGCTCATTTCTATAAGAACATCCTTACTTTCGATTTTCCAGATTATCTTATTTTTCCCTACAGAAAAAGTATAGTTATCAGGGAGAACGCGAACAGGTTCATACGGTGCAGAAAAAATTTCACCATTCACTTCATCTTTTATGTAAACAAAGCGGCCAGGATGATGGGCATAATAAGGTTGTTCTGGTTGCATAAACGTTTTTGCTTCCAAATTCGGTGCATACGAATATTTAGCAGGTTCAGGCTGCATAAACTGAGCTACCGCATACCCACGACAGTTCACATTAATCATCATCTTCTCATTCCATAAAAACCCTGAAGCCATTGGCATACTAGTAGGACTAGACAGTTCATAATATTCATTGTCTTTACCAATCTTTAACATTATTCTCCCTCTTTTCTTTTAGCCTAATAATACGTTGGTTTTACTTCAACTCACATATCATATTTGGCTAAATTTGTCTTGGACTAGTCTAGTATAACAAATTTAATGTTTGAAAAATTATGACTATTAGTTTTTTTATAAAACTGCTGGTGTTCAACAAAAAAATCCCCTCAAGACACTCGTCTGAGGGAACTTAAAGCCAGATGACAAAACGCCACCTTGATTGAGCAATGCTAAAATATCATGTACCGCAAAATGTTCGGTAAGGTCGGGCTGATTCAGGTGGCAGTGTCGAATATTCAACCTGTTCGGAAGAGTGTCCGTATGGGTCTGACAGTACATCAAGTAGCTGTTCCATCACGCTGTAGTCTCCTTGTTTCTCTGCAGCTTCTAGTGCAGCTTCTACCCGGTGGTTCCGAGGAATGACTGCAGGGTTGCTGTTTCTCATCAACTGATGCGACGAAGCTTTCGATTCCTGCTGTCTGTCTAGTCTTGCTTGCCACAGCTCATGCCACTGAGCAAATTCTGGAGTCCCAGACAAGGGGAAATCCTCTTGGGTTTCAAAAGTCAGTGCACGAAAGGTATTCGTATAATCCGCTCGATGCTTCTTCATCATACTGAGGAGATCATCAATAAGAGATTCATCCTGTTCTTCTTCGTTGAATATTCCAAGTTTCGCCCTCATTCCTTCAAGCCAGTTTAACTGGTAGAACTTATTAAAAGCTGAAATCTCATTCTGAGCGACCTCTACTGCTTGCTCCTGATCCGTATGTAGGAGTGGCAATAGCGTCTCAGCAAATCGTGCTAGATTCCACCCAGCCATATAAGGCTGATTACCATATGCATAACGACCTTCCCTGTCTATAGAACTGAATACCGTTTCTAGATCATAGGTATCCATGAAGGCACATGGACCATAATCAATTGTTTCTCCACTAATTGTCATGTTGTCCGTGTTCATCACCCCGTGAATAAAGCCAACCAATTGCCATTTGGAAATCAGTAATGCTTGACGCTTAATCACTTCCTGAAGTAGAGATAGATAACGATTTTCATCATCTGCTTCAATATCTGGATAATGTCTTTGCAAGGTATAATCCGCAAGGTCGCGAAGTTCCTCAACTGTTCCCCATTGTGCAACGTATTGAAAGGTGCCAACACGCAGATGACTAGCAGCCACACGGGTCAGAATTGCACCAGGCAATCCAGTTTCTCGAATGACCGATTCACCGGTCGTTACAACTGCGAGACTACGGGTCGTTGGTATACCAAGCGCGTGCATCGCTTCACTAATGATATATTCACGTAACATTGGTCCAATAGCCGCCCGACCATCGCCCCCTCGGGAATATGGCGTTCTACCCGGACCCTTAAGTTGAATATCAAACCGCTCATCTTCGGGAGTGATTTGTTCGCCAAGCAATATGGCCCGACCATCCCCTAACATATTGAAATGCCCGAATTGATGACCAGCGTAAGCTTGTGCAAGAGGATAAGCTCCTTCGGGAATTCGATTGCCAGCAAACACGGCAACCCCATCCTCACTTTGTAGCGCATCTACCTTCAGCCCTAACGATGTTGCCAACTGTTCATTAAGTTTAATCAACTTCGGCGAACGAACAGAGGTTGGGGTAAGGCTAGAATAAAACGATTCCGGCAAACGGGCATAACTATTATCTAAGTTCCATCCTGTTTCATTTATGTCTTTTTCCTTTGTCATAGTAGCTCCTTCTCCATTTTGGGCATGTTCATCCTAAGTTATTTATATACAAAATGTATGGTGATTTTCTATTCAATTGTCTACTTTGCAAACAACACAATATCATCCCTTTTAATGTCTACTTCTCCTAATTTATTATACCCTTTCGCTAGATCCATAACATCCTTCTTAATAGGGAGATAAGATAAATGGAAGTCATTTAGTGAGTATGATCCACTCCCTGAAACAAAGAATTAAGGAAAATTGGATAACAAAAAATAGAAGCTGGATACCTTAGTGGTTACCTGCCCCTATTTTAAAACGATTTACTCTCGCATTCGCACTCCACATAGCTGAACACTAATTATTCTAATACCCCTTAATGCGCTCAATTCTCCTTTTGTTATCTATTCATCTAAAGAAATCTTGAGTAATTTATCATCACCATCTCTGGGATTCCCTCTCCCATCACGATTATTTGTAATTGTATATAATCTATCCTTTTCTATGAGAACATCACGTAATCTACCTACATTTTGAAATAGTGTATTGACCTTATTGTCGGTCAAGTTAAAAACCTTGATACTTTCACCTCGTAAAGTGGCTACATAGATTTTTCCCTTTAAAATAGCAATTCCTGATGGAGCCCAGGTGTCTTCCCCAGTTTGAAATATCGGGGAAACCATCTCGGGTGCTTGTTGATCCCCTTCAATGATTGGCCATCCATAGTTTTTTCCAGGCTCAATCAAGTTAATTTCATCATGGGCCGTTTGTCCATGCTCAGTGCTATATAATCTGTCATTATCATCCCAAGCTAATCCTTGTGGGTTTCGGTGCCCGAAGGAATACACAAATGAGTTTTTAAAAGGATTATCGGTAGGCACAGTACCATCTAATTCGATGCGCAAAATTTTCCCAGCTAAGCTTTCTTTATTTTGAGCATGATCTGGGTTTCCAGCATCCCCAACTGTAGCATACAACTTACCATCCATCCCTATCTTAATTCGTCCACCGTTATGAATTCTTCCACCAGGTATACCCTCTAGAATAACCCCTATTTCCTCCCACGTATTTTGATTGAGTTTAAGAGTGACAATTCGGTTGTAAATGTCGCCATTTTGTTCATATGTATGATAAGCAATTGCTTCATGCGTCTCACTAAACTCAGGATCAAGAATAAAACCTAATAATCCACCTTCGCCTTCATGTAAAATATCCTTTGTAACCTGAACATTTTGTACTGTTTTTGACCCGCTACCCTCATCTACCTTTATCATATTTCCTGATCGTTGACTTAAATAAAAGGTATTATTATTTTTCGTAATATTCCAAAGGATTGTTAAATCTGTTGCGATAATCTCAGCCTGTCTTGCAAATACTTCGGTTACATCTTCGTTTTCTTCTCTGCTAAACTCATCTTTAGGTGTACAACCAGAAAGAAAAACAATAAAAATCAGTGTGAAAATAAATCGTTTCAGTTTTATCACCTCAATGAATGTTCGTTTAATTGCCTAAAACTAGTTTAACCATATTGTATAGCGAATAAAAAGAACAAAGATTGTTTTTTAGTCTATTAAGATTAACTAGTCAAACGTATATTCAACAAATAAAAATAGCAATTCTACTTCACAAACTACTTCTCCATGAACAGTTGCGATCCCTTTTCCTTTTCCGCTCGTTCCTTTACATCTAGTTATTTCAGCTTCAAGCTGTAATTGTTCCCCTGGTCTTACTTGCCGCTTAAGATAACAATTATCTATTCCAGCTAAAAATCCTAAGCGTCCTTGATCTCCTGCTTTCGAAGACATCGCTATTCCAATTATCTGAGCTAATGCTTCTATTATCAAACAGCTGGGCACTATTTGATATTCAGGAAAATGCCCTTTAAAAAAATGCTCATTTTCGGTTACATTTTTTATTCCGACAGCGCTTTTCCCTTCTACTAAGCTAATAATTTCATCAATCAAAAGAAACGGATACCTATGTATAATCCTCTCTTTAACATTTTGAGATTCTACCATTCCTATGCCTCCAAGCAGCAGCTTAAATGACTACACGACTTCAAATAAAATAGAAATTCCAATTCCTCCACCACTTCCGATAGCTGCCAAGACATATTTAAGATCCTTCCTTCTCTTTACCTCATAGAATAAACGTGTAATTAAGATTGCCCCTGATGCTCCATAGGGATGTCCAAGAGTAAGAGCACCTCCATGAACATTAAGCTTAGACCAAGGAATTGCCAGTTCTTGCGCACAAGAGACAACCTTTGAAGCAAATGCTTCATTTATTTCAAAAAGACCGATATCCCCCACCTCTAAATGATTTTTCAACAATAAGTTCTTTATCGAAGGTACAGGAGCAATAGCTGGATAATTGGGATTTACACCACTCACCTCACTATCAACAAAGCGTAACACTGGTTGAAAATCACGTTTTAATGCTTCAGACTCTTCCATTACCAACACAATACTTGCACCATCATGGATTCCACAGCTATTTGCTGCTGTTACAGTCCCTTTATTCTTTAAGAACACTGGTTGAGCCCGCTTTACAAGTTTTTCAAAATGACGTTTTTTACCTAATTCTTCATCATGAAGAAAGGATCCAATCGGCAATATCTCCTGATCATACAGCCCATTTTGATAGGCATCGATACTTCTCTCATAGCTTAAGATTGTATAATCATCCTGCATCTCTCTCGTAATTCCATACATAAGGGCAACATTTTCAGCAGCAACTCCCATATCTGGGTCCCCTATTTTCTCTGGGGAAAAACGTGCTCTCTCTAGAAAAGGAGAAGTACTTGTACTTTCAACACCACCTGCTATATAGCTTTTCCCCGCTCCTCCCTGTACAAGGTAACACGCCATGCGAATTGCCTCTAAGCCAGCACTACATTGTCGATCAAGTGTTAAGCCAGGTACATGTAAAGGAAGGCCCGCTTCTAGCACGGACAACCGAGCTATATTTCCACCAGGACCAACGACATTTCCTAAGATGACATCATCAATTTTAGTTCCAGCCTTGTTTGCCATATAAGTAAGAAGGGGTGTTAGTAATTCATGGGTACGTATCCTTTTTAACATTCCATTTTTTCTACCAATTGGAGTTCGTTTCGCTTCAACAATAACCGCTCTATTTATTGGTATTCACCTCCCCCTTAATTATTTCTTGAATGAAGGGACGTGCTATTTTACCGCTTGTTGTCAAAGGGATGGTGTCTATAAAGTGCCATGCTCTTGGGATTTTATAGGATGCCAATGTAGCTTTACAAAGCTTTCTTAATTCTTTTCTGTTCGTTTTCCCTTGTATGCACGCTGTGACAATCTGTCCCCAATAAGGATGACTCACTCCTATAACAGCAACTGCCTCCACATCAGGATGTGTGGAAATCACTGCCTCGATCTCTTCTGGATAGATATTCATTCCTCCGTATAGGATCATATTCTTCTCTCTTCCTACAATATATAAATAACCTTCTTCATTCACATATCCCATATCGTCAACTGTCATCCAGCCGTCCTCATCTATTATCGATTGAATCGTCCCTTCTTCTTTATCTATGTAACCATCAAAAAACAGCTTACTTTTTACATAAATTTTACCGACCTCATTTGTTTTAGCTAATTCATTTTGAGGTTTACGTATTTGTAAATCTACATTATGGCATGGCTTTCCAACAGAGTTGAACATTATTTTATTTTCCTGGTGTGTTAATACCGTTACAAAGCTCAGCTCGCTAGCACCATATAACTCATATAACTCAAACATATCAAAACGATCTAGAATACCCTTTTTTGTATGTTCTTCCCACTTAGCTCCTGATGAAATGACTTTTATCTTCTTCTTTATCGAACCGTTTTCTTTTAATAATGCTTCTAGCATAGTTGGTACAACATAAATGACTGATATCGGATATCTCCGAAGAAAAGATATTGATTGGCTAATAGAGAACTTTTCTAGTAGATAGACAGTCCCACCTAAAAATAGTGTGCTAATTGCCCCATATAAAAAGTGAGAATGAATGAGAGATCCTGGAATCAAAATATGATCATGTTCTTCTACACCAAAATCAAACTTCGTACATTCAAAACTGTTTATCCATGATAAATGTGAGCGAAGAAATGCTTTAGGTTCCCCAGTTGAACCAGAGGTAAATCCTAAATAAAAGGGATGATCTTCTCTATGGTTATCCCCTTCTGATACGCCCATTTCTCTAATTTCTTTATAACAATCTTCCCAAACCAATACCTTCTGAAAGATATTTTGTATTTTTCGGACATGATTCTTTGTTGTTATAACAATTGATGGTTGTAAAATATCCAATCGTTGCGTTATTTCTGTTTCTTTCCATCTACTATCTAATGGCATTGCGATCCAGCCTGCTTTTGCTGCTCCCAAAAAGGTTTGCAGAAAAGGTATCCCATTTGGCATGAATAATCCTACATATTTATTTGAACTTACCACTGACTGAAACCAGTTCGCCGTTTGACAGACAAGCTCATTCCATTCCCTAAAATTGATCGTTTCCTCACTTGTTTTAATAGCGATTTTATCTGGGAAAGTATCTGAATGCCTTTTGTAAGTATTTGTGATGGTCGTCAATAATCATGCCCCCTATATAAAATAAGTTCATTCTGCTAGAAAAGAGATCCAAAGAAAAAATACGTAGATTTATAGAGACTTAGTTGATTTATGTAATTGACGGTAGATGACTGGAGATTTTCTTAACCTATCTATTAAAAATGAAGCCAATATCGCTTTTAATGTGTCTCCTGGAATATAGATAAGACTTAATTTAATTGCATCTAAAAGTGGAATCTTCATCATAAATGCTTGAACCGGTATTCCAATTAAATAAATGAGAAAAATGCCGACCGTAAGATTTGTAAGTAAAATGGTTTTCAAAGATTGAATTTTGACCTTGGATAGGAGGTAGCCAATGCAAAAAGCCGTTAAAGGATAGGCAATTAAGTATCCAGCACTAGGTCCAAATAGCACACCAATTCCACCTCGTCCACCAGATAATAACGGCATTCCTGCTACAATTAGCAAGAGAAAAACAATTTGACTTATCGCTCCTAATCTAGCACCGAGGACACCACCTGCAAGCAAAACTCCTAGTGTTTGTAGCGTAATCGGAACGGGTGAAAATGATAACATGATCGGTGGTACTATACCTAAGGCTCCCATTAGCGCTGCAAATAAAGCTATCAATGTCATGTCATGTATTTTCATAAGCATCCTCCAACAAATTATATGATTTCTTTATTTTATATGGATGTAATTATATATGTCAACCTATATAAAATCAGGTTAACATATTATACTGACCAATAACTAAGACATCTGCCTTTCTCTTATCCTCCTCGACTATTAATTATACTTCCTATAGAATGTAGATAGAAATTATCGAGGACTTAGGGAGGAAATAACATGTTAAAGAATGCCACTAAACAGGGCAGAAATCTGTTGAGTCAACATCCGACAAAGGAAGCCATTAATTTGTATAACTATATTCGTAGTATGCACGAAAAAGGCATCCTCACTGGACAACAGGAATCTGATGGAAAGGCACCACCAGATGATGAAATTGATTATATCCTTAAAGCAACAGGCAAGCTACCTGCAATACGTGGTTTTGACTATATTAACCAGGATTTTGATAGCGTTACCACAAGATCAATCGATTGGTGGGAAAAAGGTGGAATTGTCTCAACCTGTTGGCACTGGGGAACACCACCAGACGGCGTTGGTTATGAATCTAGTAAAGGCACTATCGACTTGAACGAAGCTTTAACGGAAGGTACTGACCTTTACAATGGAATGATTGCTCAGATGGACAGAGTAGCAGAAGAATTAAAGAAATTACAGGAAGCTAATGTCCCTGTTCTATGGAGACCATTTCATGAATTCGACGGAGCATGGTTCTGGTGGGGAAAAGCTGGCCCTGAAAAATTTATAAAACTTTGGAAACTAATGGTTGAGCGCTATACAGTCCACCACGGATTAAACAACCTAATATGGGTATTAGGCTACAGTGGAGAGATTAAAGATGGTTGGTATCCAGGCAATGAATATGTTGATATTGCTGGTGCAGATACATATAATTCCGGAACACAAATTGACCTTTATAAAAAGGTTGAGAACATAGCGGGCAAGGATATACCGATTGCTTACCATGAGTGTGGACCAATTCCTAATCCTGATGATTTAATTAAGGATGGTGCAAAGTGGGCGTGGTTTCTAACTTGGCATACAATACACATAAAGGAACAGAACACGAAGAATTATTTGAATACCATTTATAATCATGATTACGTGATCACTTTGGATAAGCTTCCTGATTTGAAATCTATTTAACGATAACTATATTAGAAAAAGCTTCAGCAATAGAAGAAGTTCCAGATAAGGGTACCTCTCCCCACATACATTGAAGTGTTTTTGCATATGGGAGAGGCACTGAACTGTTTATGATCGAATTTTAAAATTGGTCTAATAAATTCAATACCGAAACCAACTATTGCATCTATAGACTTAACTTCATACAACTTTCGATTTTATGAATATTTGTATTTTTATACTAATCTTACAATTATGTAATGAAAAAAAGTAAGATAAAAAGAAGTTAACACAAGAGCCAAACCCTTAATAAACATTAGTTTGGCTCTTGGTCATTTTTTATCATTTCTACACAATTTTATATAATTTTGCTTTAACAACGTTCTGGCTTATTAAGAGACCTAGAATCTGTATAAAAAAGAGGGTTTTGCCCGTTTTCTGAAATTAACTATCAAAATAAAAGCCTGTACATTAGACACGATTCCTTTACTAAGACAAAGGCCTTAAATGTTTGCTTCTAAACAGGATACTTCTCACCATTCTTTACTAATTTCATAAAAGCTTCCTGTTCTAAATCAATATCCATTTTATCTGCTAGTTGAATAAGGTAAATGAGAATATCCGCCATTTCTTCCTTTATATTTTGTTTCGTTTCTCCTACTGCCTCTTCACTTGATTTCCACTGAAAGTTTTCTAATAGTTCGCTTGCTTCTAATACAATCGAAATGGCTAGGTCCTTTTCTTTATGGTATGGTTTCCAGCCTCGCTCGTCTCTAAATTTAGTAATTTCTTTCATTAGTTTTTCCATTTTTTCTCCTTATCAGATAATTTTCTAGAAAGCAAAAGAAAAAGGATCGGACCCGAGTTCCTATCCTTTTTCTTTATACTTGCTTGAAAAGTCTATTTTTCAGCTAATTCTGGTGAAGTCAACCAGCTTCTCTTAATTTCTATATTTTATCGCTAAGCCCTTTAGGAAATTCCTGGCGTATCGATCACCACACACTTTATAATTCTTATGCCCTTCTTTTCTTAATAGAGCACTTAGTTCCCCTTTTGTTACAAGGACTCCAGCATCATCTAATACATCAAGCATATCCTCGCTTGTTAATTCTAGTGCTATTTTTAATTTTTTCAGAAGAAGATTATTAACACTTTCATGATTATTTAAAGACACTGCTGGATTACTTGGTTGTCCTGGTTTTGGTTCTTGTTTTCCTCTTTTAAAAGTAATAAAGCCATTTAAAAATGACTCTAACATATGATCATCACAAAAAATAGTATCTTCATTTTCGATATCATCTTCATAATTATCATTTGATTTTGTGAGTATTTTTAGTACTTCTGCCTTTGTTACTTCGATTCCACCCAGTTTAAATATCTCCACCATATCTTTATTCTTTATATCTAAAGCATATCTTAATCGAATTAATATATCATTATTTTCCATTTGGTAACCTCTTTATAAATTATTTTAGTAAATGCCTTTATTCGAATTGTATAACCTATTCACCTGCTAGAGTCAATCATTATTACTTATCTAATAGTTGTTTTAAATACCCAGTTAACTCTTTTGCTGCCTCTTCATGAGCCCCAATTCCAGGGTGGCTTCTAGAACCTACTGTTTTATCTGTTGTATTTGGAAGTTGAAAAACAGAAACCTTATGATCTCCTGTTTTCTTCTTATACATATCAACTGCACGGTAGATACTTGGCATCATTGGCAAACCTAACATGCCATATACCCATACAATTTGCGCATTTTGATTATATTTTCTAAGTTTGCTAAGAAAAGTCTCAACCGAGTCTTCAAATGATTTTACATCTTCTTCATTAAAAGAACCATCTTCATTTAAACGTTGTTTAAAAGTCTTCCCAGTTCCTTCATCTTTCCATTCTGGTGAAGTAAAAGCTCCTCCATCATTCGTTCCAAGATTAACTACGACCACATCTGGTTGCCAGGACTCGAAATCATTTTCTTTAAGAGCTCCTAGTGCTGCATTTTTTTCTCCTGTAAGAAGTCCACAAATCTTCTCGTAATAGTCTGGAATATTAGCATTAGGATTATTATCCCAGCTTGTAAGAACTCCCCATCCACTTTGAGAAATAATTCTATAGTCCGCATGTAAAGCTTCTGCTGTCATTGTACTATAATTGTTAACCGCACTAAACCACATCGAAATCCAGTCCTCTTCAGCTCTTGCCCCAATTATTCCTTCTCCTGAGGTTATACTGTCCCCAATAAACTCAAATTTATATGGTTTTTCTTCAATAGGCAAAAATTCTCCATCAAACTTCACTGCATGTATCTGCAAAGAGGAACTTGGATCTCCACTCATTGCTTGTACGTCTTTTACCATGCGAACATTTTTTATCGTTTGTTCATTCATGCCTCTAAATAAACAAATCCAATACCTTCCTGCTGTTAACATTTGTCTACCTACAGGTACCGAGTTAATGACAATACTAATCCATTGCTCATAAAGTTCATAATCTACCTCTACTTCTATCCAAAGTTCAGACCCTTTAGCATTTAACTCAATCGCACTTCCTGTCCAAAACAATGTTAAAGGAGAAAGGCAACCTGTTGTTCTACCGTGAACGTTTAAATTTTCTACATCAGATAATGTATGTATCTTTAAATTTTGATTTTCCTTCATTATATCCCCACCTATTTATCTTTCACTTTTTATGTATTTTCAAATACATGTTCTAAGTAATTATTATCGAACCTTCATACTAACTAAAGGCAAAACCATCATAAAAGTATAAATAAATTCACTAGCAAATAAGGAATCCCACCATACTATTAAAGCAAACTACCTTTGAGTCTGCAATTATGAAGGAAATCCTGTACTTTTAATATCATGGACTATATTCTCTATACCAATCTAAACAATCCTAGTATATAGAGTGTAATTTTATAGCTGAAGGCCCGTCCACTGCCAATAGGAAAAATAAAATAACATGATGACTACTATATAAAGAGGCATTAATATAGCGCTTATCTTTAATAGATGACTAGCATCATATGAAACCTCTCCTACCTCATAAAAAAGAAGCAATGCTTTGGAGCTTACAGGAACTGTCACACAATAGTTCATACCTATTAAACTCATAAAAACAACTGTTGCAGGATTAATCCCTATTGTTTCACTAAATAATAATAAACCTGGTATAAAAATAACTGCTCGTGTCGTATGTGATGTAATATACAAATGGCTTGTCACGGTTACAAGCAAGATAAGCAAAACAATGAGCCAATCAGGAGCACCTATAAACAAATGTAAAAATTTTAACATCTCTGCTTCAATCCATTTAACGATGCCTGTATCAACTAACACTTTTCCAAGTGCAGATGCTGCAGCAACAAATATAACCAAATTCCAGGATACTGAATTTATTCCTTGTTTCCAACTAATAATTCCGTATTTCGGCATCATGATTAAGATCGCTCCTACCATCGTAGTAAACGCTATATCATAGCCATGTAAGCTTTCAGTCACCCAACCGAGAACTAAAAACAAAATCAAGATTACAGTCTTTCTTTCTTCTCGATTTATCTGTTTTTTACAGATAACACTTCCTTGAGTTTGAACGCTTTCTATTTCCCTGAACCCATCTCTCGGCCACAAAATCCATTTTATTAAATATAGTGATAAACATGTAATTACAAAAGCAAAGGGCACTCCCCATATTAACCATTGAATATAGGATATTGATTGATCCACCGTGCTTTCAAGTATACTAATACCAATTAAATGCGAACCTGCCCCAATAACAGTAGCTGATGTACTCATTAATATGATTACTGGTACTATAATAGCCAAAACACTTTGTTCTTTAGTTGAAAACTTTTTGCTTAGCTGCTTAATGATCGGCATGGATAACGCAGCCCGACCTGAAGTAGAAGGAATAAAAAATGCTGAAGCAAATAGAATTGAGCTTAACCCCAGGAGCACATTGCTTTTTTTATTAGACTTTCTCAATATTGAAAAAGTTAAACGTTCTGCTAACCCTGATCCTTTAACTGCTTCACCAATGATAAAAGAGCCTACCATTAGCCATACTACTTCCTCAGAAAGTGAATCGTATAACAAATCCGCATCTCCAGCATTCATAATGATGATGAATGCAAGGAGCGCAATGGCTACAAATCCTGCGGGGATTTTAGTTGTGATCCATAACGTCATAGCTGATAAAAATGCAAATAAAGATATCTTTGCACGGTAGTCCAGATCATCAATCACTACGATGACTAATATGATTAAGATATGTATACTGATGATCACTAATGGCTTTATAGATAATTGTTTTTTCGTTGATCTAATTGGATTATACTTTTCGATGTGTTCCTCCATTTTCGGATTCATTTTTGATAAACGCCTTCTTTTGGATGCCTTTTTTCAGCAATTCCTAGACCAATAGCAACTTGTCTTAATGCCGACTCCGTACTTTCTTCTATCCATTTTGGTGCCTTTTGTATCGCCTTTTCCAAAGATATTGGTCTTTGGATAATGCTACTATATGCATCGATACCTGCTTGATAGTTTAAATTTGCTCCTTTACCAATTGTCCCAGTGATCGCAATGACTGGGGTGTTGTTTTTTTTCGCAATACGCGCAACCTCTGCTGGGATCTTTCCATTTGGCGTTTGAAAATCTAAACTACCTTCTGCAGTGAAGACAATATCTGCAGTTGAAATTGTTTCTTCTATATTAATGTAGTCCATAATAATATCAAATCGCGGATGCAATATCGCACCTGTAAACGCAATGAGTCCTGCACCTAACCCACCTGATGCTCCACTGCCTGGCAATGAACGTACATTTATCCCAAATGCTTCATGAATAACAGTGGCATACTGTTCTAATGCGGATGATAATCGTTCGACTTGTTTTGGAGTCGCTCCCTTTTGAGGTCCAAATATACGTGCGACACCATTTTCCCCACATAAGATGTTTTTCCAATTACATGCAACATTAATGGAAACATCTTGTAGTCGTCTCTCTATATTAGTCACCATTATCGAATCTACCTTCATTAAATCTTCTCCACCATTGATATCAACAATTCTTTGTTTCTTATCAAAAAAATCAACTCCTAATGCTTGCGCCATTCCTGCCCCACCATCTGATGTGCCAGAATCACCACAACCAATTAAAATATTGTCAACTCCTTCATCAAGGGCAGCGAGAATCAATTCTCCTACACCATAGGTAGTCGTTTTTAAAGGGTTTCTTTGATTACGAGGTACTAGTTTTAATCCAGAAACTGCCGCCATTTCAATTACAGCAGTACGCTTACCATTCTCTACAAAAATACCAAAATAACTCTTGATCTTCTTCCCAACTGGCCCTCTCACTTTTTTATAAATTAATTCTCCACCTTTTATGTGAACGATTGTCTTCGCAAAGCCTTCTCCACCATCAATCATCGGTATAACTTCCATTTCGATAGACTGATCAAAACGTCTCACACCACGTTCCATTGCTAAAGCTACTTCCCCAGCATCTAGACATTCTTTAAACCCCGACGGCACGATTACAACTTTCATCTAAACATTCCTCCCAAAAATACTTTTAGTACTTTCAAATGTACTATCAGTAAATTAGAAGATAATGAGAGGATCATTAAAAGTTAAGTATAAAATCAATAAGTAGAATCATAGGCTCCCCCTATAACAAAAAAAACCCCTCAGAACAAAAGTCCGAGGGAATATATTAATTTTCTAGCACATTTAGGTTATTACTTGTCAGCAAAACGGAACCAACCAAAGTCAAAATTGCTCCCTGGCAGGAATATGAAGGTCACCTTTTGTTTTCCGGTAACATTATCTAATTCAAATGCTCTCTCTTCGTATTCATCTGACTGCGTGAATTCAACAAGTTGATTACTCTCCCCTTTCTCATTAGCAAAGCGGATTTGAATCGTATTTTTATCAATAGGTGATCTACCATAAACGACTAGTTTCTTAACGCCTTCACTTGTAAAATCCATATCATCAAACTCTAAAGAAACGTTATTTCCAATCCCTTCAACACTATTCTCCATAATGGTAAATGTATCACCATAAATATGGTCGCATTGCGAAGCGAAATTCTGTTCAAAAGCTCTTAGTCTTTTCTCAAAAGAAAAGCCTTTAATATGAACCTTTTGTTGAAGAACGAAACAAATTGACGTAATCCCTTGAAGTCTTTTTGACAAACGATAGGTTTCTTCTTGATATACATTCCACTTTGATACCTTTTGATAGATAACATCAGCAAGTAGTGTACTGCCCTCTTCATCAGGCATTCCTTCCCATATGGAAAGCGCATATTCTTCATTTGTTAAAGAAAAGATCGGGATCGTTATCATATCAGATCCATATGGACCAAAATCGATTTCACGGAAACCAATTTGGGTTTCACCATCCCTACTTGTAGCTACTCCACGTTCGTTTCCGCTTCCTACTTCACCCTTACTATAATCATAGAGTCCTGCAGAGATAAATCCATAAGGATCTTTATAAGCTGTCCCAAGGCCTTCAGCTTTAAATTCTAGTTCAGAAATGAGTTTTGTCTTGTCCGTTCCATTTTTACTCGTGCAACGTACCCGAAATTCCCCGTCTCCTAAAGCAGTGATTTTCGCTTCATGACCAAATTCTTTTACCTGTGCAATATTTGATAGGATTCCAGCATCATTCACTACATTCCACTCTACCTCTTGGTAAGATGTATTTTCAGGATATAATTTAGCTCGAACATGCAGCTCTTTTCTGGCCTCATCAAACACTTGTCCAGAATCGCTAATAATTTCAAGTTTACGCAGAGGTATTTCCTTATCACTTCCCATGACACATGGAAGTTCCTGATTATTCGTTTGAGCCGAAATTCCTTCTATTGCCCCATCTGTCATCGGAAGAGCATCATATTCTGCAACTTGTCCTTCTAAACCTTTAGAGGATACGTTTACCTGAATCTTTCCAGGTTCTGATGTTGCTCCTATAATTGCCATTAACTTCCCACTGAATAATCTTCTACTTATCCCTTTATATTGATCATAATCTGTACTATCCCCGTTATCCAGTCCAATCAGACGACCTGCCCCTGTAACCTGAACAGACACGCGATTATTTGCATTTTCAACTACATTACCATATTCATCTTCTGTATTTATTTCTATGAATAGTAAGTCGGTACCATTTGCAGTTATTTTTTCTGTATCAGCATGTAAGCTTAACCTTTTCGCATCTTTAAAAGATGTTCTACGATCTGTTGCAATGACATTACCTGCTTCATCATAGGCTATCGCTGTTAATTCACCTTCTTCATAAGGCAGCTTCCACCATCCAACAAGTTGTGTTCCATGTTCATGGTCAATATCATGGGTTCCTATTGTATTTCCATTAAATTGCAGTTCGATTTTAGGCGCATTTGAACATACTCTAACATCGATCGTTTGACCATTATTAAAATCCCAATAAGGATAAAGGTGCACCATTGGTTTTGTCTTATAATCTGTCCATGCTGCTTGATAGAGATAATACGAATCCTTCTTAAAGGTAGCAGTATCAATTTGTCCGAAGTAAGAGTTCTTCGTATGATAAGGTGTAGGTTCACCTATATAATCAAATCCAGTCCAAATAAATTGACCGAGAGAGAAAGGTGTATCTCTTTCTGCTAAAATACATGCTTCTGCTGACTTTGCTCCCCAACTCGTTGTACTGTTTCCAAGGGCCGAACACTGCTCATCATCATCGGCAAGAATGGCTTGTTCTAATGGGAAATGATAAATGCCTCTACTTTGAACGACAGAAGCTGTCTCACTACCATAAATAATCCAATCAGGGTGTTCCTCATGGTGTTTTTGATAATATTTTTCTGCATAATTATAGCCTGCAACCTTAACAATATCTGCACATTTTTGCGCATTCTCCCATGGCATATAATTCGAGCCAATTGTAACGCTCGCATTTCCTTTTGGATCATACTTTTCTACATAATCCATGAGCATTTTTGTTACTTCTTGCCCTCTTTCATCAGCATGGGTATCATAAATCTCGTTTCCAATACTCCACATTAGCAAACTCGGATGATTCCGATCACGCATTACCCAACTTTTCACATCAATATGAGCCCAATCTTCAAAAAATCTCGCGTAATCATATGGGGTTTTTGTTCTTTCCCACATATCAAAGGCTTCCGAGACAATTAGCATTCCCATCTCATCTGCCAAATCCATAAGTTCTTTTGCAGGCATATTGTGAGCCGTACGAATAGCGTTAACTCCCATTTCCTTCAAGATCACAAACCTTCTTTTAAGGGCCGCTTTATTAAATGCAGCACCTAATGCTCCTAAATCATGATGTTCACATACTCCATTTAATTTCATTTTTATTCCATTTAGCAAAAAACCATGCTGCGGATCAAGAATAATTGTCCGAAATCCAATATTTTGAGTTTTAGACTCTATTTTCTCTGTGTGCTGCAAACCATCCTTATCTGTTCTAACTATATGTAAATCTGTAATAAGTTGATAAAGATTCGGATCATCAGTGCTCCACAACAAAGGATCTTCGACAATCAATGTCTGTCGGTTATTTGTAAATGAGTCGCTTTCTGCAACGACTCTTTTTGATGTAGTAGCAATTATCTGATCCTTGTACATAATAGAATGTGAGATTTCTAAATCCTCAGAAGTGTTCAGAACTGTATCAACTTCAACTTTCCACCCTTTATCTTTTTGTTCCGTCGTTATGTAAATACCATCTGTTACAATATGATTCGTACCTCGTGTCTTTAGCCACACATTACGATAGATGCCAGCTCCCGAATACCATCTGCTATTGGGACTCTGATACACGACTTTTACAAGGATCTCATTTTCCCCTTCCACGAGCGCATCCGTTATCTCATGTTCAAAAGAAGAATAACCATACTTCCATTCTCCTACAAACTGTTGATTTACATAAACAGACGAATCCATATATACCCCATCAAAACATAGAAGTATCTCGTCTTCACCTTTAGCGTATGTAAATCGCTTGCGATACCAACCAATACTGTTCTCATAAAGATCTAATGTATTATAGATAAGCCAATCGTGAGGGAGATCCACCGGTTCAAATGCCTTTGTATCACTCTCTGAAACTTCTAGACTACTTTTGGCAAACTCCCAACCATCATTAAACAGGATTCTCTTATTCAAATGTAGACAACTCTCTTTCTGTACTTATTATTATTGTGAAGGCTAATACAGGTAGACTATCTGTGATCGTAGACTGATAGGATTAGCAGCATTTGATTTACCTTTATTAAATAATTCCAACTTCGTAAGCCCTTTCAAACCCAATTCGACAAACTAATAGGATTCCCTGCTACAGCATAAATTAACTACTCCACAAAAAAACATCTACAAGAATGTAGATGTTTCTAATTGATTTTACTAATTTGATACAGCTTTTGCGACAAATTTTACATGGATGATAATAATTAGATACGCTAACTGCTATAGTAGCGTTCTTTAAAAACAAATAGCAGATTCACTCTCAATATTTGAGTACATTATGTATTAATGTATAATAATGGTAGGGAAGTATTCATTCCAATAATTATTTTGAGCATAGAAAAGGATGGCTTTTATGATTCGAGCGATTATAGTTGATGATGAAGAACTTTCTCTCATTGCTTTAGAAAAAAAGTTACAAGCTTTTCCTAGTATTCATATTGCTAAAACTTATTTTAACCATGAACATATCCTAACAGACATAAAGGAGGGGAAAATTGATGTAGCCTTTTTGGATATCGAAATGGCAGAATTAAATGGCATGGATTTAGCTCAAGAAATGCTATCGATTCAACCCTCTATACACATTGTTTTCGTAACTGCACATACAGAATATGCTGTGCAAGCATTTGAAATTAATTCAATTGATTACTTACTGAAACCAGTTATGACAAGACGACTTGAAAAGACTATTAATAGACTAGTTGAGAAGATACAGGTCGTTCAAAGTAATGCACCTTCCACAAGTCCGCTTAAAATTACATGTTTTACTGAATTACGGGTATTTTACCATGATCATCCCCTTCATTTTAAGACAGCAAAAGTCAAGGAATTATTCGGACTTTTACTTTCCCATACATTTATCAATAGAGATATTTTAATAGATAAATTATGGCCTGAGCAAGATTATAAAAAATCAAAAGGTAATCTTCATACATGTATATCGCATTTAAGAAAAATGCTTGACCAGCTTGGATATACAAATTGTATTACTTTTTTAAACCAAAGCTATTCTTTTAATATTGAGCCTTTTTATTGTGACACATTTGAATTTGATAAATCTTTACAAAATCTAGATATTTTAGACGCAACAAACATTTTAGCGATAGAAAGGACTATTCATTTATACACTGGGTCATATATGGAATTGAATGGTTATGAGTGGGCTTATGGAAAATCTATAGAGTATCACGAAAAGGTGATGTCCCTTTTGAGCAGAGTGATCGATTACTATAAAAATATTGATGTTAACAAAACACTATATTATCTTCAATTCGAACGAAAAGTAAATCCATATATAGATGAAAACATAAAGTATAGTATGCAATTACTTATCCAACAAGGTAACCGTTCGGAGGCAATTAAAATATATCAAAAATATAAGGATCTGTTGATTAATGATTTAGGAATCGAACCCGATGAAACTGTTACTCAAATATTTAAATCTCTAGTATCAACCTGAAATTATCGCTTCGAAAGCCATTAATATAAAGGGCTTTCAGAGCGTCCTTGGGCTATATTCCTTTTTTACATTTTGATATTCACCACTGCTCGTCTATCCATAAAAGGAGAATCCTTTCAACTACTATTCTAGAATTTATTTAAGATCATCGTCCTATAAATCTACACGATTTCTCTTTTTTTTCTCGATTTTGGTAGGATTCAAAAAACTCCCTAATCTCTTCTAGACTTAGTCCGTCCTTCCTTGCTTCTAGAATTAGGTCCACCCATTCTTTATCGGAGTTATTCATTTCCTTTTTTTTCATCAATCTAATCCTCCCATTACTCAGAAGCCATTCTCATAACCAATCAAATGAGGCTTATTTCCATGTGAAATCACTAGCTCTTTAACTATCATAAATGGTTACTCTTACAATTCTCTTAAATCACATAAAAAATTCAAATTTAATATGTGATCCTAATGAACGGAACACTATGATCTAAGCATTTCAGACGTTATGATGCCGTAAATATCAGGTTTTATGAATTAACTCAAACCATTAGAGAGCGATTTACTATTTCAGAACTTCCTGTGCTGTTATTAACTGCACGAACTAGTTCCGAAGATATTTTGACCGGAATTCAATCTGGTGCCGATGACTACGTAATGAACCGTTCAATGGTTGGGCACTACAGCAAAGGGCCGGGCATAGAATTAAAGTTATCCATTGAGGAGTGATTACCTGTCGAGGGAGCTGGTTACAGCCACAAATTCAACCATATTTTCTATTTAATACGATAAACCCTATTACCTCACTTGGAATGATAGAGTTTTCAAGAATACAAGTACTTCTTGTAGAGTTTAGTAATTATTTTACGGATAAGCTTTGACTTCAAAATATTTCCCCCTAAAACAATTATCCCTTTAGTTTAATGTATGATATAACCACTTTCTTTTAAATTTTCATCATTCATTCGGTTTAATAAATTTGTACAATATAAATTTTGTACACACTCTCCTTCTTACTGGACCGGGTATCTTTCCAATTGCCCTCCCTTAATCCTACTATTTATTTAACCATGGAGATCAACTCTAGGTTTAATAACCTTAAAGCTATCCTCAGTTTCCTCTACTTCATAAATCTTCGCTCGAGATTCAGGTGTACTAAATGGATGATGAAGAATAAGCATCCAAGCACCTTCAAATGTTTTGAACATCATGCCGTGTCCACTATCACCTTCAACTAACGGATCCAATTGTTCCCATGGCCCCCCTAGCTTACCAGACTTAGATCTAGCAATCGTTTGGACATATCCTTCATTGTTATAGCTTGACCATAGCATAACAAGGTGACCACCTTTTGTTCGGTATAATTGACATCCATCAGATACATAAACTGAAGGCTTTACATCAGGCTTTCGTTCAGAATTGATCCATGGGGCATCAGAAGCTTTAAAAAGGTGTCGTGGTTCACCATCTGCTGCAGACAAATCATGCTTTAGCGGAATGGCCTCAAACGTACCATCTATTACCTGAATCCACTCATGACAATATACCATCCATGGCTTTCCACCCTCATCCTCATACAAGGTTCCGTCTAATGTCATGAAGTTTCTAGGCGGCACTGGACCATCTGTTTTTAGCAATTCAAACGGCCCCTCTGGAGAATCAGATACTGCAATACTTGTACCACGAAGATGGTTGCTTTTCCAAATCTCTGGTGGTTCTGCTAGAATTGTATCTCTATTATGAAGGGTAACAAATAAATAATATTTACCAAGGTATTGGTGAACCTCTGGTGCCCACGTGCCATGCTGTGGATGTGCCCACGTTCCATCAGGTATCTCGAAAACTACATAGGGTCCCTCCCAATCTAGTAAATCCCTACTTTTATAAACTAGTACTCCATTTTTCTCTAAATCTGTTAATTCTGGAATTCCAGTTGTATATAAATAATAAGTTTCTGTTTCTTTATGCGACAAGACAAAAGGGTCATGAGCAGGAATATCTCTAAGTCGGTGCCCCAGTCTAGGATTAGATGTATCAGACGCATTGTTATACGGCATTTAAGCATCTCCTATTAATTATATTTTTTAAATCAAACTTTTCATATCTATCCCTTTTTTTCTTCTATAAAAAGTAAAAATGTGATATCTGGAACAAGTTCGTTGTACCATAGTTCGGATAATTTTTTTACTACTCCTCATCAGCCAATGCTGTATTTTTCATATAGATTCGTGATAGACAACATCGAAGATAGCCCTAATTGTTAATACGTTTGTACTTTGTATGCATATCAAGTATAAAAACTTCGGGTACCAATCATTTGGTAAGATTGGTACCCGAAGACCTTATGGTTCTGTTATGGTTTTATTTAACCTTTATTACTACAGATGAACTTTCCAAGCCAACAGAAGATGTCTTTAATGTAACGGTCCCAGATTGATCAGTAGTCCTCACATAAATTAATAATTTTCCATGGTAGGCCTTTCTGTTGGTTGCTTTATAGTCCTGATGGCTAGCAGGGTTACTGCATTCAATTCCTATAATTTCTCCTGGTCCCTCAATGTAGCAATCTATTTGATTATCTGCTTCATAGACGAGGTTATTATCTAAATCAAGAATATTTACTTCTACATGAGCTACATCCTGTTTGTTAGCTTTAAGAGTTATTGTATCCGCGTGTAACAGTAACTTAGTAGGCTCGCCAGCTGTCTTTAGTTCATGAGTACAACAAATGCTTCCACTTCTTTTAGCTACCGCTTTTAACGTACCCTTATAGTATGGAATGTCCCAATATATCGTTCCGCCTGGGAAGTCCTCACGTTTTTTGACACCAACAGATTCACCATTTAATAGTAAGTCCACTTCAGGGCAATTTGTACAACAAGCCACTCTT
The DNA here is from genome assembly GCF_059758525.1 of Metabacillus sp. GQ13. Lineage (NCBI taxonomy): Bacteria > Bacillati > Bacillota > Bacilli > Caryophanales > Bacillaceae > Metabacillus > Metabacillus sp. GQ13. The sequence continues at coordinate 66,318 of NZ_JCAXET010000011.1, read as the reverse complement.
ACGGTTTCTCCTTCATTCCCTTTCCAATCGCAGACAACTTCATGGTCCCAATAAATTTGATCAGGATTATCTTCCTTAATAGAAGTCAAGCCTAAATGGACCATATCCTTCTTCGACCATTGACTTTGTTTAAAAAAGTATAACGGTTTTTTGAAACAAGCAAGATCGAGCATTCCAGATGTAGCGTGACGAACAGGCCATCCATGAGCTTCTCCCAAATAGTCAATTCCTGTCCAAATAAATTGTCCTGATATATAGTCATTATGTTTTACAGCCAACCATGCTTCGTGATGCCTTCCGTTTTCACTTCCATAAATCACTCTATTAGCGTATTTTTCATGGTCCATCGGATAACGAAACTCTTGATAGTTATATCCAACCACGTCCAGAGCATCTGGAAATTCAGTTTCATTTGACATTATGACACTTGCTAAAGCTGCCGTAACAGGTCGTGTTGGATCATATTGTTTTACAACCTTTGCCAACCTTTTCGCAATATCACCCATTCCTTTTGCATTAGGTTTGTCAGCTTTGTAACGATCTTTGAGCACTGGATGTGAATAAGGATCATTTGGATAATCAATTTCATTCCCAATACTCCAGAAAACAATAGACGGATGATTTCGGTCTCTTAAGACCATATCCCTCAAATCTATCTCTGCCCACTCAGTAAAGTCCGAAGCGTAACCGTCTAGTGATGGTTCGCCTTTATTCCATCCCTCTACCCACTTGTTCTTAGGGAATTCCCACTCATCAAACGCTTCATCTTGAACTAAAAACCCATAAGCATCACACATATCTAGTAACTCTGGTGTAGGCGGATTATGGCTCATTCTAATTGCATTTACACCAGCTTCTTTTAATAGTTGCAAACGTCTATGCCAGACCTTTTCAGGAACAGCTGCTCCAAGACACCCTGCATCGTGATGGATACATACACCTTTCATTTTGATGTTCTCTCCGTTTAGATAAAATCCTGAGTCCACATCGAAATGGAAATATCGCACACCAAGTGAAGTAGTCTCAAAGTCTATCAATTCGCCATCTTTCATCACCTTAGTTTCAACACTATATAAATAAGGATTTTCCGGTGACCATAGATTTGGTTGTTCTAGGAAAATAGAATGAGAATATTCTTGTTCACCATTTGCTGGAATTGTCTCCATAGATAAACAAGCATGTATTTCTTTGCCGTTAGCATCTTTAATTTGATGTTCAATTTGAAATTTAGCTTCGTTACTATATTCACTTTTCAAACTTGTTTGAATTTGGACTTCTGCTTCTGATGTTGAAATGGTAGGTGTTGTGACAAAAATACCATTTGGCTTTACGTACAGGTGATCAGTTAAATTGATAAATACGTTTCGATAAATACCAGACCCTGTATACCAACGAGAATCAGCAAAATCTGAGTGATCTACCTTTACTGCAATCACATTTTCTTGTGCTTCGACGTTTAAATATGGGGTTAAGTCATAATGAAATGAGCTGTACCCATAAGGTCTTTTACCAAGGAATTGTTCATTTATCCATACTTCACTATTTTTATAAATTCCATCGAATTGAATAAATACTTTCTTTCCCTTTATGCTATCAGGTACAATAAATTTCTTCCGATACCAACCAATTCCTCCTGGCAAATACCCTGTTGAACTTGCATATTCCTTCTTAAACGGGCCCTCAATACTCCAATCATGTGGTAAGTCTAATGAACGCCAATCTGAATCATCAAACTGAATTTTAAATGCATGAGAATTGTCTCCCTTTAAAAATTTCCAATCAAAGTTAAACTTTCTACCCTTAACTGCTGGATTCCATTCTTGGGTTATTACATTTACCATATTCAGCTTACACCCCTTATCTATTAATGAGAAAATATATTCAAATGGAACTAATAGTCATTTTCCTAGAATGAGAGACTTATAAATAGAGGGCTATCAAGCATATATGATAGCCCTCTTCACTACGATTAATCCTTAATTAATTTCCTTCTACAAGCTTTTTATATTCATCCATTTGTTTTTGGATTTCATTAAGAACTTTCTCATAACCTGCAGCTTCCAATCTCTTACGCAAATCTTTAACAGCTTTTTCCGGATCCCCGGCTTTACCGAATGCAATCGCTGGAACCATTTGTGCAGTCACTTGTGATAGAGCAGCAAGTTCAGCTTCTATAGGGGTACTGTCAAAAACAAATCTGCCATATGGAAACGGCTTCTTAATTTTATCGTACTCTGCGTAAATCTCAGAAACACCTTCCCACTTGTCAGAACTTGGGATTTCAAATTTATCTACACGGCCTCCCCAGAAGTTACTACCGAATGAATCTTTTGTTTCATCATAACCTTCCGGACGAATACGTTTGCCATCTTCAATCTCGTATTGGACTCCTTCAATTCCATAGTTAAATAATTTGTAAATTTCCTCATCGTTTCTAAGCAGATCGTATACCATTAGGGCACGCTCTGGGTTTTTACTATGAGCCCCAACAGCTGTAGCACCGTGAGTAACTGACATAGAAATTAAATTGTCACGTGTATCAGACCAAGCAAACATATCTATTTCTGATCCTGGTTGTTTCAGGTCCATTTGTGTACGTAAGCCAGAAAATGTTTCCGTATGATGCTGGTCGGCGCCTGTTTTTCCTGCTTGGAATAAAGCTCGAGTGTCACCTTTATAGTTCAATACATCAGCACGCCAGTAGCCTTTATCCGCCCAATCCTTCATAAGCTTCGCATAATCTACAAAAATATCTTCGAACACTGGACTAGTAACTGTGTACGCTTCGTCATAGGATTTACCCCAATAAATTGGAAATACTCCAGTAGTGATTGGAAGTTCAATTTCATCTGAATAAGATGTCGTATACCCCCATGCTGTAGTAACATTTGTTCCTGGTGTATCCCAAGGAATAACACCCGGTTTATTATCGACTATACCTTGGAAATATTCACCTAATGTTTCAAAATCTTCAATAGGTTTAGTGATTCCAAATTCTTTAGCCCAATCTGTTCGATAGAAAAATCCGTGGTTAACCCATTGAGTAAAGGCATCCTCAGGAACCATGACAATTTTGTCGTTGTATTTGGTTTGCTGCCAATTTTCATCGGAAACTTCTTTCCATGTCTGAGGTGCATATGTTGGTAGAAGGTCAGTAATATCCATAAATGCACTCTTTTGTGCATTTCCCCAAGCGTCTAACCAATCAGTTGCTGTAATAATTAAATCAACAGGTTCTCCAGAAGCCAAAGTTAGATTATACTTTGTCATATAATCCGCCCATTCGATCCATTTTATTTCAAGATGAGCGTTTACTTTTTCTTTTAATTTAGCATTTACTTGTTCCATTACTTTTTCTAATTGTCCGTTGGTCGGTTTATCCCCCAACGTCATCATTGTAATTGTTACAAATTCAGAGGTATCAATTTCCCCATCTTCGTTTATTTTTGTACTTGGATCTGATTTAGAGTTTTCTGAACTCGTTTTGCTAGATCCATTACAGGCCACAAGAGTAAATGTCAACAGCATAACCATGACTAGTACCAAGAATTTTCTCATCTTCAACATTTTATTACCTCCCTTTTATCCTTATTATTCTTACTCTCTATGAAAAGAGGAAGATTCCTCACTCATATTCCTTTAACCCTTAACTGCACCAATTGTAATACCTGAAATAAAGTATTTTTGTACAAACGGATAAAATAGAATAACAGGACCGGTAGCCACAACTGCTGTAGCCATTTTCATTGTTTCCAAAGGTATTTCTTGTGGCGCTACATTTGAAGCTGCAGCCGAATTTCTTATGAAATCAGCACTATTAATAACGTTATAAAGAAACAACTGTAACGGTCTATATTCCATATTAGGTGAAAGGAAAAGCATCGAATTATACCATTCATTCCAATACCCTAATGCAATAAAAAGTCCTATAGTCGCCAAGGCTGGAGTTGACATTGGAAGAATTAATTTTAAAAAGATCGTGAAATCACCTGCACCATCCATTTTCGCAGATTCCGTAATCTCATGTGGAATCGACTTTGTAAAAGCCTTCATCATAATAATGAGAAAAGGACTCAGTAATCCTGGTAGCAGTACTGCTAGGTAATTATCTTTAAGATCTAGATACTGGGTGACTAAGAGATAAAATGGGACAAGTCCACCTGAAAAAAGTGTTGTAAAGTAGATATAAAATGATATTTTATTACGATACAAGAAATCCTGGCGTTGTAAGGCATATCCTGTCATCGCTATAATAAACAAACCTACGGCAGTCCCAACAATCGTAATGCCCATCGTTACGATATACGATCCAATGATAAGTCTTGGATTCCGGAAAACAACTTCATATGCAAATGTAGAAAAATCTTTCGGCCATAAAGCAAATCCGGTTTCCATAATTGCCTTCTCAGATGAAAGGGAGGATGACACGATCAAGACAAAGGGCAAAAGACAACATAGAGCAAATAAACCAATAAAACCGTAGCCAATAATACGAACAATTATAGTAGAAAAATCTATATTTCGTCTGAATGTATTTTCCATAAATACTTCCCTCCTTTAAAATAATGAGTTTTCTGGAGAAACCTTTTTAACAATCCAGTTAGCTGTAATAACAATAAGGAATCCAAAAACAGACTGGTACAAACTTACAGCACTTCCTAAAGAAAAGTTGAAATTTGTCATTAATGTTCGGAACACATATGTTTCAATAATATCTGTAGTCTGATAGAGCATTGTATTATTCGCACCAACTAGGTTATAAAACAAACCGAAATTACCCTTTAATACTCCGCCTAAAGAGAACAGTAGTAAAATGATAAAGGTTGGCTTAAGCCAAGGTATAATGATATATCTAATACGCTGAAAAGCATTAGCTCCATCGATTTCTGCTGCTTCCAAAATGGCTTTATCAAGACCCATGATCGCAGCAAAATAGACGATCGATCCATAGCCGGTGGATTGCCATAGGAAAGTAATAACAATAATATAAGGCCATATCGTCGGATTCGAGTAAGCCTGTATCGGATCCATGCCAATCATTTTTAAAAATGAATTAAGTACACCATAATCGTAACTAAGTATGTTATACGCTAAAAGTCCAATTAAGACTGCGGAAATAAAATGTGGAAGAAACATAATGGTTTGTGATACTTTTTTGAACCATTTACTGGTAAGTTCGTTCAGCATGATAGCTACAGCAATTTGTAGGAAATTACCCAGAATGATAAAAGCTATATTATAGGCAATGGTATTAAACGTTAACTTCCATAGATCACCGGTCATGACCAAAAAACGAAAATTATCAAATCCCACGAAAGCGCTCTCAAATATTCCGAGTGAATAATCATAGTTTACAAATGCAAGATATAGTCCAGGCATTGGTAGATAAGCAAATATAGCGAAGAAAATAATAGCGGGCATACACATAAGAAGCAGGGTTCGGTTCTTCCACATTCTTTTAAATGCAGACAGTTTCGGTTGTTTTTCAACAATAGTAGCCTGTGATTGCACAGGAACGGTTTTCATATAAATCCCCCTTAAACAATGATTTAACTTGAAAAACAGCGACCAACTTTTACAAAATGAAGCGACTAGGTGATCTGGTAAATTACCAATTTATTACCATACTATATACCTAAAAAAGGCTTTCTTTTAATAAATAAAAGGCTTCTTATACGAAGAAGATATATGTTTTAAACTAATATAAATGAACTAAAATATGAAAAGGGTTTCAAAAATAACTCCACAAAATCTTCATATTATATTAATCATTTTATATAATGTATGGTTTTCATAAATAAATGAAACGGGTTTCATTTAATAAATGACCAGTTACTGGTTCAAAACTCAATAGTAATTCTTTAAGTTATTTAAATTGTAAGCGTTTACTTAATCATCATTATATTCTGGACTCCGCTAAAAGTAAATACCATCGTCATAAAAATGTTCATTATTTTAAAAATTATTTTAATTTGATACACTGCTCGAATCAGCATTTATTAGAAATGGGTTTCAGGACTTTTTTTTAAACATTATAGCTTCATGTTCCCAGTACTTAAGAATAATTTATTTCCACGGTCATTATCTGTCATCTCTCGCCAAAAATTTAGACTAATTCATTCTCAAGAAGAATAAGCATAAAATCCCTACTTTCCTACTAAATTTGAAACCCGTTTCAAATCCTCCTAAAAACAAAGGAATATTAATTAGCTATAATAGTAAAATTGAATATTATAAAATTATATTCCTTAATACGAAACCTCTTTCATTTTTATCGTAGCCCGAATTTTGGAAAGGGGCAATATTATTTTATTACTCTGAAAACATTTTACAAGAATCCCTTAATACGAGTGATGTTGGGACAACCGTTTTTTTCTCTGCTTCTTTCTCATTAATTAAATCTACTAGTACATTAATAGCAGTTTTACCCAACTGATCGTAATTCTGGCTTACAGTCGTAATTCCTGGAGGGAAATGCTTTGCCAAATAAATATCATCAAAACCAACAACTGAGACATCACCTGGAACCTTTAACCCAAATTTGGTAAGAATTTTTATTACCCCTATCGCTACAAAATCATTTGCACAGATAACCGCTGTAGGCCTATCATTTAAATAGAGCAATTGTGCAGCAACTTCTTCACCAGATTCAATACTAAACCCAGTACCAAAAATCCATTCTTTGTTGACATCTAACCCTTTATCTTTCATTACTCTAACAAAAGCATTCTTTTTCACATCTGTTGAACTTATTCCTTCTTTTCCACCAAGAAAACCAATCTTTTTATGATTTAGATTTAATAGTAATTCAACAAGCTTTTCTATACCTGACTCTTCATCAGCTCTAACAATATGGGCATCAACACCATCCATTTGACCATTAACAAAAACGACTGGAATTCTTTCCATCACATTCTTTATTTCATCTGCATATTCCTTATCGGTATCAGTATCATTAATTCTACCACCTAGATAAATAATCCCATCCACCTGTTTTTCTACTAAACTTTGCAAGTATTTAGATTCATTTTCTGAGTTGTTCCTCGTATTACACAAAAATGTTGTATACCCTAATTCCATTGCATGTGCTTCACTTTTTTGAACCAGTGTTGAAAAAAATGGATTATTTATGTCTGGTAAGATAAAGCCAATTGTTTTCGATTGCTTATGAAATAAACTTCTGGCTAAACTATTTGGTCTAAAATTATTCTTTTCAATCACATCAACTATTTTCCGCATTGTCTGTGGACGCACTTTTGCATTTCCAGTTAAGACCCTCGAAACTGTTGCTGGAGAAACATTAGCTTCTTTAGCAATGTCATATATTGTTATATTCTCTTTTTTCATAACTTTCCTCCATGGCTAATGATATAAATTGTATTCAAAAATGATTATAATAACCGATTTCTCCTAATTGAAATGCAATAATAACCATAAGTCAACACATTTGATTTACCTCTTGAACTAACCACGATGAATATTGCATTTTCTGTGTTTAGACCAGCTATTACTCATCAAGTAAATGATTTGATAGGATGCATCAACATTTTTCGCAGTCTTTGGAATGCAAGTAAGTATGATTTGAAAAAAATGAACCGCTTAAAATAATTGAAGCAAGAAATGTTATCGTAGATTAGTATTTAGTTAGAATAACTTAAATAAGCATTGGTAATGCACTTATTAGAAAAGACCAAATCCTGTGAGATTTGGTCTTTTCATTAATATGTAATTAAATTGATGTTACAAAGTAAGAAAACTAAATTTCATTTCTAGTTCTTTTTTTAGTCTTCTATCAATAAATTATATTATTTCAGCTCAAGATAAGTAACCACTTCTAAGTGTCTTAGGTAATAATCGCAGACTATTTCAACACTAGCCGTGATACACACTCAAGCATGGTTTAGTTAGTGGTGGCAAACATATTTGATGTAGTGGTGTTTACCTCTTTCCACCTTTAACACCAAAATTGTCACAGCATTTTATATGTTGTGACACTACTCCTTCGTTCTATTTCCGACATCACGAACATTTAGGTATTTGATGCGCTGTATGGCACTATACCATGTTCATCCTCTTCGAAAGTGACGAAAACGTGGATGTTCAGCCAGAATAGATTCTCTCATCCGTCTAAGGACAGGATGTTTTGATGAAAAAAACTGATCTTTTGAATCAAAAAACTCAATTAATTCCCCTTTTTCTAGTACACCCAATGTATCAGAGATTGTAAAAGCAGCTTTAATATCATGAGTAATGAATAGATAAGATAAACCAAAGTCTTCTTTTAATTCTCTTAATAAATCTAAAATTAAGCTTTGTGTAACCATATCTAAACTACTAACCGATTCGTCTAGGACGATTAACTTCGGTTTAAGAGCGATTGCTCTAGCAATATTAATCCTTTGTAATTGACCACCGCTAAATTGATGTGGGTATTTTTTTAAATCTTTGTCACTTAAACCAACTCGTTCTAAGAGATGAATAACCTTACTTCTTTGTTCGGCTAAAGTTAACTTTTCATAATTCTCTAATGGTTCACTTATAATACGTTCAGCTGTCATCCTGGGGTTGACAGCTGAATATGAATCCTGAAATACAACTTGTAGATCTCTACGTAATTTTCGTTGGGTAGCTTTATCCGTATGATAAATGTCATATCCTTGAAACAAAACTTGTCCTAGCTGTGGCCGTTGAATACCAAGAATCACTTTCCCTAAGGTGCTTTTACCAGCTCCGCTTGTACCAATTAAGCCTAAACATGCTCCTTCTTCAATAGCAAAGGAAATATTATTAAGAACTTTATTTGATTGATCCTTCAATTTCTTAGAATTATAGCTATGATTTACTTGCTTTACCTGTAATAAGCTCACTGGTATCACCCCTTGAAAAATTCATTTAATCTATCAAAACATATAGGTATAAGGTTGTTTTTGAAAATATAAGGTCGGCCTTGTCTTTAACAGCTTTTTTGTATACTCATGTTGTGGATGATCAAATAAATCAAACACATTTGCAGTTTCTACAATTCTTCCATGTTGCATGACAATGACATCATCTGCCATTTCTGATATGACTCCAAGGTCATGAGAAATGAGTAAAATAGATGTTCCATAGTCAGAACGAATTTTATCTAATAGACGAAGTACTAATAATTGGTTATGAAGATCGAGTGCTGTCGTTGGTTCATCAGCAATAATAACGGACGGATGTAAGCATGCAGCCATGGCAATCATCACTCGTTGAAGCATACCTCCACTTAATTGAAAAGGATATTTTTTTAATAATTTATCAGGCTCTGGCAAATTTACACTTTGCATTATATCAATCGCCAGCTCCTTAGCTTCCTTTTTCTTTAATGAGGTATGAGACCTAATCGTTTCAACAAATTGATGACCAATCGTAAAAACTGGACTAAAAGCATTCATCGGATTTTGCATAATAAAAGCTATATCCTTCCCCCGAACACTCCGCATTTCAGTGTTTTCTAAGCCATTCAATTCCTTACCGTTCAGTGTAACGCTGCCTCCAATATGAACATTTCCCTTATCGTGCAGCTGTAAAATAGACATACTTGTAACGGTCTTACCACTACCGCTTTCCCCAACAACACCTAGAATTTGCCCTTTCTTAATTCCAAAATTAATATCCTGAACAAGTGTGGAAAAACCTTTTTTGGTTTTTACTTGTACATGTAAATCTCTTACACTTAAAATGAATTGTTCTTTTGTTTTCATTATTCAACAGTCCTTTTTATTAGCGGCGTTTAACCCCAAAACGGTCTGATAGAGCTTCTCCTAATATATTAAAGGTGACAACGACTAGCATAATCATTAAACCCGGATAAATCATTAATGACGGATTTGTTCTAATATATGACTTCCCTTCATGAATCATCGCCCCCCACTCTGGTGTAGGAGGTTGCACACCTAAACCTAGAAATGACATGGAAGATAAATCCATAATAGCCCAACCCATTTCTAATGTTCCAATGACCGCTAACGGTGGAAGAACATTTGGAATAATATGTTTCCTCATGATTTTCCATTGAGAAGAACCACTTATTCTAGCTGCAACTATATAGTTCTCTTCTTTTAAGCTTAGGACCATTCCGCGTATGATCCTTGCGTAATAAACCCATTGTACGAGAATCAATCCTAAAATGACTTGTTTAAGACCAGCTCCCCAAATGCCAACAAAACCAAGAACAAGTAAAAGGTTTGGAACCGCCATCACACCATCGCCGATTCTCATTAACAACTGATCAACCCAACCACCTAAATACCCTGCCATGATCCCAATGATCAAACCAATACTTAATGATGAAACAAAAATCAGGATGGCAAATCCTAGTGAAGTTTTAGCACCATATAGAATACGCGATAGCATACATCGACCTAAATGATCTGTTCCTAATGGATAATCCAAAGATGGAGGCTGTAATTTATGAGCTAAATTAACAAGGATGGGGTCATTAGGTGCAAGCCATGGAGCAAAAATCGTGATAAAAAATAACCCGCTCAGTATTAAAGAACAAACGACTATCACTTTTTTACTTCTTAATTTATCACGAAACTTTGCTATCATAGATACTGCCTTCCTTTTCTAGAAATACGTGGGTCGATATACATTTGTATAAGATCGACAATTAAGTTGCTTATTAGGAATAAACCCGCTGATAATAGCACATAGCATTGAATGACAGGAACATCACGATTAAAAGTAGCATCAATAAAATACCTGCCAAATCCTGGCCATGAAAAGACTGCCTCTACAATAATAGCTCCAGTCATTAGTTTTCCTAAATTCATTCCAAGTCCGGTAATCATAGGAGAAATGGCAATTCTTAAGACATGCTTTCCCATGATGATTTTCTCATGAATCCCTCTCGTCCGTGCAAAAAGCACATAAGGCTCTTGTAAATTTTCAAGAACACTCGCTCGTAGTAGTCGAGTATATAAGGCGATTAAAGGTAATGCCAAAGTTAAAGAAGGTAAAATTAAATGTTTCCAAGTTCCTATACCTTCTACTGGGAAAAGATCAAGTTTAACAGAAAAGAAAAAAATGAATAAATACCCAAGCCAAAAGGAAGGTATGGATGCCCCTAAAAAAGAGAGGAATCGACTAAAATGGTCAATCCCACTGTTCTTCTTTATACCAGCTAAAAACCCAATAGGGATACTTACAAGGATCGCTATGATGAGGCTGCCTATCGTTAACTGAATAGTGGCTGGCATTCGTGAATAAACCTCTTCCCATACAGGTTTATTCGTAACATAAGATTTGCCAAAATCTAATTGGAGGATCTTAATAACCGAGTTCACATATTGTATAAGGAGAGGTTGATCTAAGCCAAACTCTTGTCTCTTTTGTGCCAATATCTCATCTGTTGGTTGGATATGTGCAGCAGCTAAGTATGCCTCGGCTGGGTCCACTGGTGATAGGTGGATCATTCCAAATGTTAGTAGAGTAGACAAAAGGAAGATTGGAATAATTGTCATCGTTCGTTTCACTATATAAATGCCCATAAGAAAATCTCCTGTCGCTTACTCCTCGTTACTAATACTTGTAAATGGATGTTCATCTCGGTTAGCAGGGAATGTGAAATTAGAAACATCCTTTTGATAAACTGCTATTTTCTTAATATAAGAAATAGGTACAATTGCACCTCGCTCTTGTAGTGAGCCTAATATTTCCGTATATAGTTGTTGACGCTTATTTTCATCCTTTGTTTGTTTCACTTCCGCGATTTGGTTTAGTATCTCTTCTTTATTAGGATAAGCTGAAATAGCTTCGTTAAAGCCAAATCCTTCTGTAGCAACAATGTTTACGAAAGTATGTGGGTCATATGGAGCGCCATAGTTACTAAAGAAATTCATATCGAACTCATTCTTTTTGAATCTTTCGACTTGTGTGGTAAGCTCAACTCCGACAATATTTAATTTTACTCCTAAGCCCGCCCACTCAGACTGTAATGTTTCAGCCATTGTTTTTTGGATTGATTCAGCAGAGTTAAACATTAACTCAATTTCAAATGGTTTCCCATCTTTTTCGCGAGTATCTTTCCCTTCTGGCAACTTCCAGCCAGCTTCATCTAATAATTGTTTCGCTTTCTCAACATTGTAACTAATAGACGTTACTTCAATATTTGAAGTATAAGGAAAGTTTGTTGGTAAAATATAGTCAGCCTTCTCTTCCACTCCAGATGTGACTCCATCAACCATTGCTTGTTTATTAAATCCATAATGTAATGCTTGACGAACACGTATATCTGAAAGTTGTTCTTTATTTGTATTTATCACTAGTTGTCTAGTAGCAACTGGTTCTGAAATACTAGTCCCATAGGAACCTGTTGATTCTAATTGTTTAAAAGAATCTAAACTAATCACACCTTCACCATAAATAAGATCTAAATCACCTTTTTCAAAAGCAAGTAAGCGTGTTTCACCATCAGGAATCACTTTGACTCTAATTTTTTCAACACTTGGGAGTGCCCCCCAATAATTTTCGTTGCGCTTAAAAATAGCATACTCATCAACTTTATATTCATCCATTACCCACGGTCCTGTACCAACTGGTTTTTCTACACCTTTTGAAGTATCACCATCTTTAGGAAAACCAGCTTCCCCCAAGAATCGTACCGGGCGCACGACAGCTAACTCCTGAATCGTAGGATAATACGGTTCTGTTAATGTTAATTTAAACGTATACTCATCTACTACCTCTGTTTGAGCAACTTTCGGAATAAATCCTAGCCAACTATGTAACTCTACATTTTTTAGTATAGCGTCAAAGTTCTTTTTCACAATCTCTGCATTAAAAACTGTGCCATCTGAAAACTTCACATCTTGACGCAAGTTGAACACATATTCTTTCCCATCTTTAGATACTTTCCATGACTCTGCTAAATGTGGTTTTATCTCGCCTCCATCATGGTAGCTAACTAAAGGTTCATATACCATAGATTGAGCATATAATTGAGATGGATTGTAAACATGTGGATTCATTTCACCTATATCACTAGGCCAAGCAAAAGTGATCATATTACTACTTTCACTAGTAGTAGAATCGGAATTTATTACTGAATCATTTGAACAACCTAGTAAAGCTATGGATAGAATAAGAATCATTACAGACATATGTAATTGTCGATTTTTATATATTCGGTTTGTCATAATGCGTGCTCCTCTTCAAAACTGATAATGATAACTATTATCGATGCTATAACCTAAACGTCCAATTGTCAATAAAATTTAAAATGTTCCATATAGTATTCCTCAGTTTATCAATGGTTATTTGTGTGAGGAAGCTTTGCTCGATTTGTGAAGTTATCTTATTGTTAAAAAGAGCATATACTTCGATCTATAAAAAAGATAGAAGAATATCAAGACACCAGAGACATTTTGCAGAAAAATTTAATAAAAGGAAAGTAGAGATACGAAGTCACAATTGATTTCGTATCTCTACTTAAAATTACTCCAATTAAAATTAGTTAAAATCCTTTATCATTACAAATTTGCATATATTCCAGCATTTTCTACTATTCATCAAATTCTCGGTCCTGCCTGCTTTATTTCTGGCACTACATTGGAAAAACGTTCAAAATTCGCAATAAATCTTTCTGCTAAAGCGTGTGCTTTCTTATCATAGGCCATTCCGTTTTCCCAGGAATGTCGAGGGTTTAATATATCTGTCGGAACCCCAGCCACTTTCTCTGGTATATACAGACCAAAGATAGGTTCTTGTTTATAAGGAATGTTCTCCAAAACACCATCAATCGCTGCCTTAACCATGGTACGAGTAAATGCTAATTTTATCCTTTCACCAACCCCATATGGACCACCAGACCAGCCTGTGTTAACAAGATAAACACGTACATTATGGTCATCAATTTTTTTACCAAGTAACTCAACATATACACTAGGGTCGAGCGGTAGGAAAGGCTCACCAAAACAAGTCGAAAAGGTAGCTTCCGGTTCGGTAACTCCACACTCGGTACCAGCTAGCTTTGAGGTATAACCAGACAGAAAATGATACATTGCTTGTTCTTTTGTCAATTTTGATATTGGCGGAAGGACACCGAATGCATCTGCTGTAAGAAAAATAATTACTTTAGGATGACCAGCTATACTAGGGTTAGCAGCTCCGGTGATATTTTCAATCGTATAAGCAGCACGGGTATTTTCTGTATACGTATTATCATCAAAATCTAACGTACGAGTTTCTGTATTCATTGCTACATTCTCTAATACCGTTCCATATTGAATAGCCTTCCATATTTGTGGTTCCTTTTCCTGCGATAGTCCGATACATTTGGCATAACATCCACCTTCAAAATTAAAGACACCGGTATCTGACCAGCCATGCTCGTCATCACCAATTAATTTACGTCTTGAATCTGCTGATAGCGTCGTTTTTCCCGTTCCAGATAATCCAAAGAACAATGAAACATCGTCCGAACGATCACCCACATTAGCGGAACAATGCATTGGTAAAATGCCTTCAAATGGAAATAAATAATTTAGCACGCTAAATACAGCCTTTTTCATTTCACCCGCATAAGCCGTACCGCCAATTAATACCAGTTTTCTTTCGATTGAGATAGTTATAAAAACTTCTGAATTAAGGTCATCCTTAATTGGATCTGCTTTTAATCCAGGCAGGCAAATAACCGTATAATCTGGCTCCTTCTTTTCAAAATCCATAGAATCCTGATCAATGAATAATTGTTTCACAAACAAATTATGCCAAGCGAATTCATTGATAACCCGGATGGAGAGTCGGTGCTTTGGATCAGCACCAGCTGCTCCTTCAAACGTAAATAGCTCTCGTTCAGACATATATGCTAACGCTCTTTGGTAGAGCGAATCAAATGTTTGTTTAGACATCGGCTGGTTGACTTTTCCCCACTTTACCTGTTCCTTTGTACAAGAATCTAAAACAATATATTTATCTTTAGGTGATCTACCAGTAAATTCTCCTGTATAGGCATGAAGTGCTCCTTTTTCTGTAAGTGTTGCTTCCTTCCGTGTGATAGCCTTTTCGATTAATTCGGATACCGATAAATTTTCATGTACCTTTTTAAGATTAATTCGATCCATTTTATTAAGAACTTTCACTATTCTCATTCCTTCCATTCTCTTATTCTAAACAATTCAAGCTACAAACAGCATAAAAGGTGGTCACTTTAACGAAGGGAACGTTTCCACCACACTTTCACAATTTGCATAGACGACTATCCCATATCAGGAAGACCTTTGTAATTTTCCACTTTCAATCATCCTACCCTTCATATATCATGACAGTTCTGCTACTCAACAGGTGTAGGACCTCTCGTTATCATACGAGACTAATACTCTTATCTGATCTCCCATCACTGCAAGCGATGGCTAGCGACATAATCGACAGAAAGAAGGGTTCTTGTGCAATATCAACTATCTTGTTCAAATCAGCTAAGGATACACCTTGTGTTGACATGCTGACAGCGGTACATTCCATGCTAGATGCTAAATATGACAGCACATCTTTCAGCACTTTTCCTACTCCTGCAGTTGTTGGAACAAAATAATTATCATCTACGTATTCCGTTAAATAAAGATAGGAATGAGTAAACCAGCGAGTAGTAGAATCAGTGCTCCACCTAAACGCGAAGAAATTTGTGCAAATGGCATAAGCTCCATTCGTTTTGCCGCAGAGAGTACGGCTACGTCACCAGTACCTCCCATGTTGGCCATGCAGAGTCCAGCAGTAATAGCTGCTTCGATTGGATAGAAACCAACTAGTTTACCTAATAACCCCGCACCAATAATTGCACCTAGTACAACCCCGAATACAGTTAGCACATATTGTAAAGTCAATGCCTCTAACACTGTTCCTAAATCGGTATAAGCAACACCAATTCCAAATAGTAAAGCAAACGTCCAGTTTTTTGCTATGAATTGGTACCACTGACTAGCACCTTCGATAACCTGTGTTGGAATTACATTTGCAATTTTAGTAATTGCTACTAGAATAATCATAATTGCATACGCGTGGATAGGAATAACAGCACTTAATAGTGAACCAACCGTAAAAAATGTTAATGCTGCAAGCAAACCTGCACCCATTTTTTGAATGTCGTATTGAAATTCTGGTTTTTCATATTTGAATCCTTTAATTAATTGTCCATTTCCAGTTAGTGAGGGATACATTTTACCAATCTTATCTAAAAGACTAGCCAATACAATTGCAAATACATTTCCTAGTGCTAGCGCTGGTACAAGCATCGAAATGTAGTAGCTCGGTTCATTACCTAGTAACTCAGAATAAATCTGACTCATTGGAACAGCGCCAGCACCCATTCCTCCGCCCATAATTGGCATGGCAATAACTAATACTGCTTCCTGAAGTGTAAATCCAACAATAGAACCGATAATACCTGTAAGGACAATAGCACCAATTACAGCTCCTCCAATTGGAATAAAATAACGCAAACCAACTTTCACCAATATCTTTGAATTCATACCTAAAATACTACCTGTAATTAATGCAGCAATATAGAAGTTTAAAAATCCACCAGATTTCATAAAATCAGTAACAGAAGTTGTAATTGTTTCTGGAAGTAGCCCACTATACACCATGTAAGCGGAGCCAAATATAGCTATAATAGCTCCTCCACCAAGATAGGTCTTTACTATCGGCAAACGGTCGCCTACCCATCCAAACAATTCACCGAGCACAATCATCACCAGTAAGCTACCAATCATACCTCCTGGTAGATTTCCTGTGTACATACTAATCAGTGTAATCAAAGCAAACATACCAAACCAAGCAATCGGTACATTAAAAATGGTTAGTTTGTTACTTACGTGAAGTGATTGAACCTTAGTATTTCTTATATTATTTATATCTGTGTCATTTGAATACTTTCTTTCTAATTCTTCCATAAATAATTCCTCCTCATCTCCTAATATAGAACCGTTCTAAGAAACTGAACTCCTTCTCTTTTTCTGTTCCATAGCTGTTATCTCACTGCTTGTGCTACTTGTTCATCAAATACATGTGGGATAATATACTCTGGATCTAGTTCTTTCTTCTGAAATAACATTAGCTATAGCCATTGCAGCAGCTACTTTCATTTTCATCGTGTTATCTTTTGCTATTGCATCTTAAGTTCCACGGAAAATACCAATAAGTAGTGCAAGAAGATTGTTTACTTGATTTGGATAATCTGATCTTCCCGTTCCTAACACAGCTGCTCCCGCTTTCAAAGCATCTAGGTACTAAATATCATCAAGGTTAATTCCACTAAAGCTTGGTTGATACGCCTTGATAATGCTTCAATTTCATCAACAGAGATTCAGCTTCTTCTGGATTATCCGCGATTGACTTACAAATGTCCGAAACTCCCAGTGTATATACGAAGCTTAAATCACCGTCATTATCTATGCTTACTTTACTTATTACTTAAATCTTTCCTGAATGTTGTCGGTGAAGATTTATCTTTTCATTTCTTAGGTTTCGTTTACCCACATTCTCACCCTCCATTTGTAATCGCTTTCATATAAGTGATTCTATCTTATTAAATCTTTTAATAACTTAAAAGTTTATTAAATTAATAAAGTCTTTTTGAAATTAAAAAAAGTAAAAAGGAACTTTAATACATAAAAAATGACCCAAAACGATAAGTTTTGAGTCATTTTAAATAGGATTTTAATATGTCCATATTACCTTTATACGAATAATGATAAACAGGTCTGCCAATTCCATAGGTAAGGGTTTCTTCCAAGACCTCTATCTCTGCTAAAAACACTAGATATTTACGTACAGAAACTCTAGAAATTTTCGCGCATTCTGCAATTTCATCGGTAGAAAAAGATTTGAGTTGTTTTATTGTATCCATAATAATTAACAACGTACTTTTCGTTAACCCTTTTGGCAATGACTTTTGTTCCTTCACCTCTATTGGCTCAGGGTTAAATAGCTTTTGATCTAGCTCCTGTTGGTTTAGGCTTTCCCTCTTATGCAAAACTTCAAATTTCTCTTTATACCGTAAAAGGGCTTGCTTAAAACGCAGAAATTCAAAAGGCTTAATTAAATAATCAATCGTACCGTAATGTAATGCCAATTGAATATTGTCAACATCTGATGCAGCGGTAATTAAAATGACATCAATGGCTAACCCTTTTTCCCGAATAGATGATAACAAATCAAGTCCATTTTTGCCGGGCATATATACATCTAACAATATTAAATCAATTTCAATAGACTCTATTATGTCGGTCGCTTCCTCAACTGAATAAGCGATATCTACTAATCGAAATCCATCTACCTTACTTAAATAGCGCTTATTAAATTCTGCAACCATTGGATCATCTTCTACTATTAATATGTTAATCATTTTCTATCCCATCTCTCATTGAGGCATAATCAACTACAACTTTAAATGTAGTACCTTCTTCACTTGTGGTTACTGTGAGATCCCCATTTAACTTTTCGGTACTTTGTTTTAACAAATAAAGTCCAAAACCTCTATCTGGTCCCTTTGTAGAAAAACCTTTTTCAAAAATAGTGTCGATGTTCCTTTCCTCTATACCAGGACCTGAATCTGATACATGTATCGCTAACTTCTCATTTTCCTCTTTTAATTTTAGTTCGATTTTTTTCTCTTTACTATCGGAAAGTGTTTCGATAGCATTATCAATTAAATTTCCGATTATAGTGATAAGCTCTTTACTTAACTCTAAGCTAAGTGGCTTAGAAATCGAAGTATCTTTTGTTACCGTTAGCTCTACATTCTCTTCTCTTGCGTAACTTAGTTTTCCCATTAGAAAACCAGCAAGCACTGGATCTTTAATACTATTCGTGACCATAGCCACTTCATGGTTGTTATTATCAATCACTTTTCGAATAAAATCTACTAACTCATCATACGCTTCCATCTGAACCATCCCAAGTATAACATGAAGGCGATTCATAAATTCATGGGACTGAGCACGGAGAGCCTCTACATACGTCTGAATACCAGTTAATTGTTGAGCTAATTTGTTTACTTCTGTTTTGTCCCTGAATGTGGAGATTGCCCCGACTATTTTGTTGTTGACAATTAACGGCTCCCTATTAGCTAATATAGAGATGCCATTTAATATCTGTTCTTCGTCTCGTTCTGATTCCCCAGTTTCAATGACTCGACCTAGATTAGAATTTGGCATGTATTCCGATATTTTCATACCTATTGGGTCTTCAGACAAACCAGCCTTTTTAAATAACCGAAGTGCCGATTTATTAGCTAATGTAATATTTAAATTCTCATCGATCGCTACTACCCCCTCATGAACAGACTGTAACATCGTGCTTCGTTCTTCTAAAAGCTTAGAGATCTC
The DNA here is from genome assembly GCF_059758525.1 of Metabacillus sp. GQ13. NCBI lineage: Bacteria > Bacillati > Bacillota > Bacilli > Caryophanales > Bacillaceae > Metabacillus > Metabacillus sp. GQ13. The sequence continues at coordinate 46,963 of NZ_JCAXET010000011.1, read as the reverse complement.
ATAAGGCTCTAGTCCAAATAATATTCTTTTTATGTATTTGGCTAGTAAAAGCGCTCCCAAAATACCTACTAATATTCCTAAGAAAGTCCCTTCTATAATATTACGGTGACTATGATTAAGGGCAAGTTGGACGTTCTCTAACGATATTCCAACCGCAACTGCCCCAATTTGCTGTCCATCATTATTATAGACGGGTGTAAAAGCTCGTAACGAATCACCAAGCGTTCCTTGTGAAATAGAGATATATTCTTTTCCTTGTAATACCTCTTTCTCATCTCCTCCAGCAAATTTCTTTCCAATCATGTTTGAATTCGGATGAGAATAACGGTTTGCTTCCATGTCCATGACAACGATAAACATCATATCAGTTATCGTTTGCACTTCTTTTGTATAACCCTGTATAGGATACGAACCTTTATGTAACAACCCATCTTTTACAATTTTGGATTCTGCAACGGTTCTAGATACAATTTGAGCTTTTTCTTCCTGGTTCGTTCTTATTCGTTCACTCGTTGTATCACTGATTAGTAAATCAGTGATCAATAATGAGATCAAAACAACGATACAACCAAATATAGTAATAATGGTACTTAATTTAAATTGCCTTTTCAAAAGAGTCACCTCATTCTATATCAAGGATTATAACAGAAGTTAAGTTTTAATTGCATTTAAGGTTTACGTTCATTAGAGGGTTGGTTATGGAGAGAAAACATCATATCAAAAAAGCCGATTGTTTTAAAAACAGTCGACTTTTTTTGTGAATATGAATATGTTCTTTTCTTTATAATAAGTCTTATAAAATCTAACATTCAGCTCTGAACAGTAATTTGGCAATTCATACTAATAATTCAATAAATAGAAGTCAAACGGTTATGAATCATATGTCCTCATTACATTACACCTTATTATACCCTTCCCAAAAATTCCAGGGATTTTTGCTTGGTGGCAAAGTCTTTGCTTCCATTTTTTCTTTTTTCTTAGGATGTTCAAAAGAATTTCTTCGAATCCATATCTTGATAGTGTGAGGCTGCTTTAGAAGTTAACCATTACACTCTAAATGGTAACATAATAGCATCCGGTTAAACTGATAAGATAGGAAGTAACAAAGTTTCTAATCTACTATTTAGCAAATCATTGCTTAAAAACGATTCCATAACGTACTTCCGATAAAATGAAATAAAAAGGGAGAATAAACTCTTGTTTAATAAGTTAGAAGCATTACTGACTAGAGTAATGCTTCTATTAATGGAGAACCCTAATTTTTTTGACCCAATATTTTCTATGCATCTTTATTTAATACTATCTCCGCTACCGCCTCCACATGAGTCGTATGCGGAAACATATCAACCGGCTGCACCTCAACCGTTTCATAACCACCCTGCTCAAGCACGTGTAAATCCCTTGCCAACGTTCCAGGATTACATGACACATACACAACACGCTTTGGTTTCATATCCAATATCGTTTTAAGCAATGCCTCGTCACAGCCTTTGCGTGGCGGGTCGACGACGATTACATCTGCTTGGTTCCCATCTTTATACCATTGTGGAATGATAACCTCCGCTTCACCGACGGCAAATTCAGCGTTTGTTATTCCATTTAATTGAGCATTACGCTTAGCATCTTCGATTGCTTCTGGGACAATTTCGACACCGAATACATTTTTCGCTTTTTGGGCTAGGAAAAGAGAGATCGTTCCGATTCCACAGTAGGCATCAATGACTGATTCCTGTCCTGTGAGGTTTGCATATTCTAGTGCCTTCTCGTAAAGGACCTTTGTTTGTTCAGGATTCACCTGGTAGAAGGATCTTGCTGAGATGGCAAATTTCACATCGCCAATTTTGTCGTAAATGTATTCCTCGCCCCAAAGGACGTTTGTTTCATCACCAAAAATAACATTTGTGCGCTTGTTATTAATGTTTTGAACGATTGATTTCACTTGTGAGAATTTGTTTGTGATTTCAGTTATGATTTCATTTTTATGTTGGAAATCGGCTGTTCTTGTGACAAATACGATCATCATTTCTTTTGTGACGAGACCATAGCGCACCATAATATGGCGGAGCCAGCCTTTGTGCTTTTCTTCATTATAAGCACGGATATTATATTGCTCACAAAGCTGCTTTACTGCCAAGACAACATCGTCATTTTCAGCTTGCTGGATAAGGCACCTTTCCATGTCAATAATATCGTGGCTTCGCTTTTGATAGAATCCTGCGACAAGCCCACCTTCTCGCTCACCGACAGGCACTTGTGCTTTATTTCGATAGTTCCATGGATCGCTCATACCAAGTGTTGAATGAACCTTTACCTTATTTAAATCAAGCTTACCGATTCTAGCAAGTACTTGTTCCACCTGCTTCTTCTTAAAATCTAGCTGACCCTGATAACTAATGTGTTGAAGCTGACATCCTCCACATTGGGAGTAAATTGGACATGGTGCTTCAATTCGATTTACACTCTCTTCGTATAGTTCTATTAAACGGCCAAAAGCAAAGCCCTTTTTGACTTTAGTAACCTTTATTTTACCTCTTTCCTCCGGCAGTGCATTTTCAACAAAGATAGGGAATCCTTCTATCTTAGCTACACCAGCCCCTTCGTGCGTCAGATCCTCAAAGGTTACATCATAAAATTCATTTTTGATTACAGGTACTTGTAATTTGGACATGTTTTACTTCCTTTTCATGCTAATTTCATTTAGTTTATCATAAAAGATAGATAATAAAAAAACTTGGCTACCACTGCCAAGTTTCCTAACCTTCCATTTGTCGTGCTTTTTCAGAGGAAATCAGTATATCAATATGCTGGTACATATTAACAAATTCTCCTGGTAGCATTCCACCGAATTCACCATCGAGATTTAATTGCATTTTATCTTGATTGGTGACCTTAACTCGATTAGCTTTTGTATAAATAATATTCTCATCATTAATATGGTCGCCCCTTAATGCAAGACTAGCCACTCGAATAAATTCAGCAAGATTCGTCTTTTTGAGGATTAATAAGTCAAACATTCCATCGTTTAGCTTAGAATCAGGAGCTAGCTTCTCAAATCCACCAACTGAGTTTGTTAGTGACACCAAAAAGAGCATGATTTCACCTTGAAACAGCTTCCCATCATATTCAATTTCAACTTCAGCAGGACGAATTGAGGGCAACATTTCCATTCCCTTTAAATAATAGGCTAGTTGACCAAGCATCGTTTTAAGTTTACTCGGCACTTCATACGTTAACTCTGTTAAACGACCTCCACCTGCAATGTTGATAAAATAATGATCGTTTACTTTTCCGATATCAATTTTATATGGTTCTCCAGATAAAATCACATCAACTGCCTGAATAACATTATTCAATGGGATACCAATGGCTCTAGCAAAGTCATTCGTTGTTCCAACAGGAATGATCGCTAGCTGTGGTCGTTTCTCAAGTTCCGCAATTCCATTGACAACCTCATTAATTGTACCATCGCCACCAGCTGCTACAATTAAGTCAAAGCCACGAATACCTGCATCCTTTGCTGCTTGGATTGCATCACCCTCACAAGTTGTTGCATGGCATGACGTTTCATAGCCTGCTTGTTCGAATTTTTGCAATACTTCTGGGAGATTCTTTTTAAAAAGCTCTCTTCCAGATGTTGGATTATAAATAATTCTCGCCTTTTTCATTCTCATCATCCTATTACCAATAGACTGTATTTATATTTTTACCTTACATTTTTAAAGAAGATAGACTTATTATCCTAGTTATCGTTCACTTTTAACAACTTCACTATTATTATTCACATTTTTATGACCAAGCAATAATTATACTCCTACGTACGAAAATCTCAAGTAATATTACTCTACCCTTACTGTTCCCACTCAAGGTACTAAGCTAAACACTATCTTTATATTCACCAAGTAATCCTACTTTATTGCATCTGCGCTGTGAAAAATAGCCTTTAATTTGGTACTATAAAGAGAGTACTTTTACAAATGGAGGATAACATGGATAAAGTTAGTAATCAATACCTGAGAACCCTTTATATAAAGAGAGATGAGATACCATCTACTACTATGTTCCCATTTAACTTACCTAGTATTAAATTTTTAGAAGAGCTTGCATTCCACCCTAATGTAACGTTTATTGTCGGGGAAAACGGAATGGGTAAGTCGACTTTACTTGAAGCTATTGCGATATCACTTGGATTCAATCCTGAGGGTGGATCATTGAATTTCAACTTTGCAACGTTCGATTCCCACTCTCCATTAGACAGTATCTCAGAATTACAAAGGGAGTCATGAAACCAAAGGACGGCTTTTTCCTTCGTGCAGAAAGCTTTTATAATGTTGCATCAACAATTGAAGAGTTGGATAGTGAGCCCGTAAGCGGTTCTCGTATTATTGATTCATTTGGCGGTGTGTCACTTCACGAGCAATCACATGGTGAAGCCTTCTTAGCAACCTTCACAAATCGCTTTCGTGGTCATGGGATTTATATTTTAGATGAGCCGGAAGCAGCCCTTTCACCATTACGACAATTATCCATGTTGAGCAGAATAAATGACCTTGTAAATAACGATTCCCAATTTATTATCGCGACACATTCACCAATCATTATGTCCTATCCTTCAGCTAAAATTTTAGAGTTATCTGATTCAGGAATTCATGAAACTAAGCTAGAGGACACCGGCCATTATGAAATCATGAAACAGTTCTTTGATGGTAAAGACCGATTACTCCATCACTTATTACGTGAATAGACATTGTACCTATAACCCTTTTACTTTATTCAAAAAGGACTCTCTTCAATAAAGAAGTAAAGTCCTTGATCCTTTATAAATCCAACTTAAATTTATAAAAACAAATTAATTATTTGATAGATAACACCAGCAAGAATCGCAGATATTGGTAATGTGATCACCCAAGTAATCACAATCTTACGAGCTACTCCCCATTTAACTCCTTTTAAACGCTGAGCTGATCCAACTCCCATAATCGCTGAAGAAATAACATGTGTTGTACTTACTGGGAGATGAATTGTCGTTGCCCCAAAAATAATCAAAGCTGAAGAAAGATCAGCGGCTGCACCATTAACAGGACGAATTTTCATTATTTTTCCGCCTACTGTTTTAATAATTTTCCAACCACCGATTGAAGTACCAATTCCCATTGCAGTAGCCGCTGAAATTCTAACCCACAACGGAATATCTCCGGCAGAGGAATGATATCCAGCTGCAATAAGCGCCATCGTTATGATTCCCATAGCCTTCTGTGCATCGTTTGTCCCATGTGTAAAGGATTGGAGCGCTGCAGTCATAATTTGAAAGATTCTAAACCGCTTATTCGATTTATATAAATTGGTGTTTTTAAAAATGAGTGCAAATAAACTCATCATCACAAATCCTAAACCTAACGCCAAAAATGGAGAGATAAGAAGTGCCTGTAAGATTTTAATAAATCCAGACCAATGCAAGATCCCGAATCCAGCTGCAGAAATTGCAGCTCCAGCAATCGAACCAATTATGGCATGGGATGAACTACTAGGTATCCCATAATACCAAGTAATAAGATTCCAAATAATCGCTGAAATTAATGCGGCTAAAATGACAATTGAACCATTTTCTAGTTCAAAAGGATCGACAATATCCTTTGTAATCGTTTTCGCAACACCAGTAAACGTTAATGCCCCGACAAAGTTCATAACAGCTGCCATAACAATCGCTACTCTTGGTGATAAAGCACGCGTGGAGACAGACGTTGCAATTGCGTTAGCTGTATCATGAAACCCATTGATAAAATCAAATGCTAACGCAAAAACAACAATTAAGATTGTTAGTAATAAAATTGTATCCATAAATTATATAAACGCTCCCTTATGCGTTACGCATGATAATCGTTTCAATTGTGTTCGCTACGTCTTGGCAGCTATCTGTCACCTTTTCAAGCATCTCATAAATTTCTTTATGCTTCATAATTCTAATTGGATCTTTTTCAGTCGCAAATAATTGTTTGATCGAAACCCTCAATAAATCATCACATCTAGACTCGATTTCTTTCAAGTTAATTGCATGGACCCTCATATCTAGCAACTTCTTTTTTGCTAATAATTCCATAGCCTTCGTTATTTCAAGTGTACTGTTATAAATATTCGTGACAAAGGTTTCAATATGCTCATCGTTTTCTGTTATTGAAAACATCTCATAATATGCTACACATTGTTCCAATCCATCTAATACATCATCCATTTTCATTGCTAGCTGAAGAATATCTTCACGTTCGATCGGTGTAATAAACGTTTTATTTAAATCGACTATTAATTCTTGTATATAGGTATCGCCTTTAGTCTCATATGATTTCATGACTGAAGCTATTTCCTTTAAATCACTTACATTTTTTACTTTTACATCAATTAAATATTTTGCTGACTCTTCTACATTTTTTGCAACCAGTAATAGTTTATCGAAAAACACATCTTTTTTGGAACCAAATACCATATAAAACCCTCCAACTATTTTTATCTTTTTTCTTCATCCCAACGTCTAATTTTATGTACTTTTGTCGAATTTACAATCATTTATTATAAATTTTACAAAATATTAATATACGATCCATTTTTCTTGCAAATAAAACAAAAAACAGAGGTAACATACCTCCGCAAGATGGAAATTAAGCTTTATTAGAACTTTAAGTATTATATTAGTGTCTACGTGCCAACAATTGGTAGTATTGTTATTTATATAATGTACTTCTTGTTTTAAACCATTCAAATAAATGGGTTGTAATTACCTTAATAACGGCATAACCTGGCACTGCCAAAATGATCCCAAAGATACCGAATAAGTTACCTGCCGTTAATATAACAAAAATAATCGTGATTGGATGTATATGAAGATTCCTCCCCATAATTTGTGGTGAGATGAACTTCCCTTCAATTAACTGTACGACAGTCCAAACAATAATAAGTTTCAGCAACATCACTGGTGAAGTAACAATAGCAATAATTAACGCTGGCGTAATCGCAATTGCGGGTCCTAAATAAGGAACAACACTAGTAAATGCTGCAATTAGAGCCAATAAAGATGCATATTCAAGACCAATAATTAAAAATCCGATCAACAATAAAAAACCGATACAAAAACTAACAATAATTTGACCTCTTATATACAAGCTAATACTATTATTTATTTCCTTCATGACACTAAAGGTATGTCCACGAAATGATATAGGTAAAAAGCTTAGCATATAGTTAGGAAGTCTTTTACCGTCTTTTAATAGATAAAACAGAATAAACGGCAAAATAATTAACGCTAATAAGAAATCCTTTACTGCAGTTACAAATATACCTATTCCTGACCATGTATTATTGACAATATTCGATACCTGTTCTGACACATTATTAACTAAGTCAGGTACGTTTATATTCAACGACTTTTGTGCCTCATTTACAAATTCGCTACCTACAAAATCCCTAATTAATTTTTCTACTCCAGTCACATACTTGGGAAAACTTTCAATGAGACTCACGATTTGCTCCCGTAAAAAGGGGATAACAGAAACAATCAAGATGCTAATTAATCCTAGTATTGTTAAAAATAATAAAAGGATTGAATAGACTCTTTTAATTCTCTTTTTTTCTAGATAATTCACGATAGGATTCAATAAATAATAGAACACTGTTGCCAATAAAATTGGTAACAAAATCGTATTAAATAAGACCCTTAAAGGAGTAAAGATAAACGAAATCTCTCTAAAAATCAGGATATTTATTCCAATCAACAATAAGATCATTAAAAAAAGCACAAATTTATTATTTAAAATTAACTTTTTAAATATACCACTTTTAGAATTCCGTGAATTTTCCATTGGCTTCCCCCTCGAACACGTTCAACAACAATTATTAAATTAATAGTACCTTTTATTTATCAATATTGTAAATCAATTTAGATTCTTCTTACAAAAAAAATTCGCGATCAACTTATATAATAATGTTTCAAGACTAAGCTAATTTTTTAATGTAACATAAATATATGTTATAATCATATTATGTAACATAAAGGAGATCTTTTAATGAAAACCGTAGAGGCGATAAAAGATGAGCAGCAGCTTCTAATTATTAAATCTTATTTAGAATGCCGGTCACCACGTGATTATTGTTTATTTATGTTAGGAATAAATACAGGCATTCGCATACATGATCTGCTTCATTTGTTTGTGAAAGATTTTATTTCAGAAACGGGTGAATACTATCATTACCTACACTCATCCGTTCACTCAGATCCCCCAGTATACCTTAACCAAAAGGTTCGTAACTCGTTAAAGTCTTGTATCGAAACAGGATCCCTTATGCTTGATGATTACCTGTTCAAGTCAAGAAGGACTAGTGATCCTATTACTCGTCAACAAGCCTATCGAATCATTAATGAAGCTGCGAAACACGCAGGTATTAGTACTTCAGTTGGCACACATACACTGCGCAAAACATTCGGTTATCATGCTTATCACAAAGGAATTGCCATCTCTCTTATTCAAAAACGTCTCCAGCAAAAGACTCCGTCCGAAACACGTCAGTATATCGGAGTTTCAAATGAAAAGCCTTTACAAATTAAGCTAGATGTAAATTTATAGAAAGTGAGTTGATGCATATGTTTGCAGATATTTTACACACTGACACTTTTGTTTTACTTACTGCCATCTTATTAATTGTTGGTGTTTTAACCACAAAGTTTTCAGCTAGGCTAGGTGTTCCTGCACTCGTTCTATTTATTATGGTTGGCATGATAATGGGAAGCGATGTATTAGGTATTATTTATTTTGATAATGCGAGCACGGCACAAATGATTGGTGTATTTGCACTCGTTATTATTCTTTTTGAAGGTGGACTCCAAACAAGATGGAACACACTTCGTCCCGTTATTCTCCCTTCTTTATCCCTTGCAACAATTGGTGTTCTTTTAACCTCTGGTATTATCGCGGTTGCAGCATGGTTCATTCTTGACCTTGGCTGGTTACAAGCAATTTTGTTCGGCGCAATTGTTGGATCAACTGATGCCGCTGCAGTTTTTGCTGTCTTAAAAGGACAGAATATTAAAGATCGAATTGGTAGTACGTTAGAAGCAGAATCAGGCTCAAACGATCCAATGGCCGTGTTTTTAACTGTTGCTATGATTGAACTAATTACAATTCCTGATACAAATATTCTCAATTTGATTGGTACTTTCTTTGTCCAAATGGGACTAGGTATTGTATTAGGGTTTATTGCAGGTAAGCTCGCAGTAAAAGCGTTAAATCGTATCAACCTTGATTCAAGTGGACTCTACCCGATCTTTTCTATTGCATTTGCCCTACTAACTTATGGAATAACCGCATTTATGAACGGTAGTGGTCTACTAGCTGTTTATGTATTAGCGATCATCATTGGTAATGCTGAAATCGCTTATAGACAATCTATTTTTAGATTTTCAGAAGGCTTTGCATGGATGATGCAAATCGCAATGTTCGTTATTTTAGGATTATTAGTATTTCCTTCCGAACTCTTTACATGGGACATTGTTCTAAAAGGCTTATTAATATCAGTCATTCTTATCTTAGTCGCTAGACCTGTTGCTGTACTGATCTCAACGATAGGCATGAAATACACAAATAAGGAATTAGTTTTTCTCTCCTGGGCTGGACTTAAAGGAGCCGTTCCAATTGTATTAGCTACCTTTCCTTTGTTAGCAGGTATCGAAGGTAGTCAGCTTATCTTTAATGTTGTATTCTTCGTGGTTCTTACGAGTTGTCTAATACAAGGGTCAACCGTTACAAACCTAGCAGAAAAACTAGGATTGACAGGCCCTAAAATATCAACACCTATGCATTCCCTTGAACTCGTTACACTTGGTAAAGTAAATACGGAAATGATTGAATTTCAAATTAATACAGACACAGCCATTGCCGGTAAAACTTTATTAGATATACCATTTCCCGAAGGTGCCTTAGTTAACGCAATTATTAGAAATGATCAACTTATTACACCAATAGGAAGCACTACAATTATTCCAGGTGACTTTCTCTATATCCTTACATCTAAGAGGAGTAAATCAAATTTAAAACAACTCCTTACAGAAAAGAAAAATAGAGACACCACTGAAAAAGAAGACATAAAAGAATCTAGTTAATCATTTCATTAGTAAACAAGAGAGGCTGGCTCATTTTGAATGAGTTGACCTCTCTTGTTTACTACTCCTTATTATTCTTTTATCGCTTCCACACTTCTAGATAACGAATATTACGACTTTCAATTTCTAGGACCTTAAATATAAACCCGTCCCTTTCTATTTCCGTTCCAACCTCTGCATCAAAGTCTTGTGTTAGTATCCAACCGCCAATTGTATCAATCTCTTTCTCGACTAAGTTGATTTCTAATAAATTATTTACATCATCTATTAATACCTTTGCATCAAGTATATAGTGATCTTCGTTTAACCTACGAATTTCAGAAACTTCATCATCATCGAATTCATCCCTAATTTCTCCAACTATTTCTTCGAGAATATCTTCAACCGTTACTAACCCAGATGTTCCGCCATATTCATCTAGTAAAACGGCGATATGGATCCGTTCCTTTTGCATTTTAACCAATAAGTCATGTATCGGAATTGTTTCGATAACACGAATAATTGGATTAATATATGCCTCGATTGTTAAATCTACAGTGCGGTCTCCCTTCATCACTTTGTCAGTTAATACTTCTTTCATATTAATAAATCCTACAATATGGTCGTTATCACCATCGACAATCGGATATCTCGTATAATTTTCCGTTTTTATAATATCAATTACACCATTTAACGATTCCTCAATGGGAATACTAATGATATTAGTACGCGGAACCATTATTTCCTTTGCGATTCTTTCATCAAATTCAAAAATATTGTTTACATATTTTAATTCATTCTTGTTAATTTCACCTTTTTTATAGCTTTCTGACATTAATATTCTTAGTTCTTCTTCGGAATGAGCGAGCTCATTTTCAGAAGCAGGTTTCATACCAAACAGACTGACGAGTAATCTAGCAGACCCATTTAGAAACCAAATAAATGGATACATAATTTTGTAAAACCAGATAATTGGACCTGATAATAATATAGTTATTGCTTCTGCCCGTTGTATGGCTACAGTTTTAGGAGCAAGTTCTCCTACTACCACATGTAAAAAGGTAACCACAGAAAAGGCAATCGCAAACGATAAAATATGAGTTAATGATTCATTCAAATTGAAATACTCAAACAAAGGATGCAGAAGCTTCTCTACCGTAGGTTCTCCTAACCACCCCAACCCCAAAGCAGTCACTGTTATTCCCAGTTGACAAGCTGATAAATATTCATCTAAATGTGTAACGACCTTTTTAGCAGAAAGTGCTCCTTTTTTCCCTTCAGCTATAAGTTGGTCAATCCTTGAAGTTCTAACCTTTACAATAGCAAATTCTATCGCCACAAAAAAACCAGTCAATGCAATTAATAAAGCAATCAATAATAAGTTAATAGCTATCAATGAAGTAGTCTTACCATAGTAAGACCTACACCTCCCCATAAGAAAAATATCGTAATTAGTACGCTTCAACATCGTATTACATTTAATACCCATTTCATGATAGTCAAAACAATGAACTTGTGGGTGACGGGGTTTAGTTTCGTATGTGGTTTAATTAATGTGGTTTGTTTCAGCTAATTGAGTTTGTGACTTAATAACCTGTTTAGTTGGTGTATCCATGTAGAGAGGCCCATTTAATCATTCATTACCTTTCCACAATAATCACTACTTTCCATCAAAAAAAGAGCGGTATTTATTGCTACACCGCTCTCTCTCATATAATTTTTCTATTTATTTGCTGTGATTAACGTTTTTGTATTTCTTCCATCAATAGTTTATTGACCATTGGTGGATTTGCTTGTCCCTTAGAAGCTTTCATAATTTGACCGACTAAGAAACCAATGGCCTTTTGCTTGCCATTTTTAAAATCGTCAACAGATTGTGGGTTAGCGTCTAGAGCTTCTGTAACAAATTTACGAAGCGTTTCATCGTCTGAAATTTGGACTAATCCTTTTTCTTTAACGATTTTTTCTGCGTCGCCCCCATTTTCAATTAATTCTTTGAAAACCTGTTTAGCGATTTTAGAAGATATCGTGCCATTTTCGATTAGTTTGATCATTCCAGCTAATCCCTCAGCTGTAAGAGCAACATCATTAAGTTCTTTTCCTTCAGCGTTCAGATAACCTGATACTTCACCCATCATCCAGTTTGAAGCTTGTTTCGCTTCTGCACCGGCTACAAGGGTTTGTTCAAAGAAGTCGGATATGTCCTTATTCATTGTTAATACTTGGGCATCATATTCAGGTAAACCAAGCTCTGCCACATAGCGTTTACGGCGTGAGTCTGGTAGTTCTGGAATTGATGAGCGAATGCGTTCCTTCCATTCTTCATCAATATAAATGTCTACTAAATCTGGTTCTGGGAAATAACGATAATCGTCAGACCCTTCTTTTACACGCATTAGGACTGTCTTTTTTGTCGATTCATCATAACGACGTGTCTCCTGGCCAATAACACCACCGGAACGGAGGACTTTTTCTTGACGTTTCTCTTCATATTCTAAGCCCTTTTGTACGAAAGCAAATGAATTTAAGTTTTTTAGTTCCGTCTTTGTTCCGAATTCCTCTTGACCAACTGGACGTAGAGAAATGTTTGCATCACAACGGAGAGAGCCTTCTTCCATTTTACAGTCAGAAACTTCTGTATACTGGATGATCGCCTTTAACTTCTCCAAGTAAGCATATGCTTCTTCAGGTGTACGAATGTCTGGCTCAGAGACGATTTCAACAAGTGGTGTACCTTGACGATTTAAGTCAACTAATGAGTAACCATCACCTGTATGAGTCAACTTACCTGCATCCTCTTCCATATGAATACGGGTAATTCCAATTCGTTTTGTTTCTCCATTTACCTCAATATCAACCCAGCCATTCTCGCCAATCGGCTTATCAAATTGAGAGATTTGGTAGGCTTTGGGATTGTCAGGATAAAAGTAATTTTTGCGATCAAACTTTGTTTCTGTCGCTACTTCACAATTTAGTGCCATACACGCCTTCATGGCGAAATCGACTACCTTTTTATTCAACACTGGCAATACACCAGGATAACCTAATTCAACAACTGTTGTATTTGTGTTAGGCTCGGCCCCAAAATGATTTGGTGCACTAGAAAAAATCTTTGAATCTGTTTTTAATTCGACATGGACTTCTAGTCCGATAACCGTTTCATAATTCACTTTTTCTCACCCCTTACAATTCAGGTTTTGCTTTATGATGTTCTGTTGATTGTTCAAAAACATGGGCAACGCGGTAGATCGTGCTTTCATCAAAGTGTTTACCGATTATTTGTAATCCAAGTGGTAGTCCTTTTGAAAGTCCACAAGGAACAGAGATTCCAGGCACTCCCGCAAGATTTACAGGGATCGTTAAAATATCATTTGCATACATTGTTAATGGATCTTTTACATTTTCACCAATTTTAAAAGCTGGTGTTGGTGTAGTTGGTCCGATAATGACATCAAATTTTTCAAAAATATCTTCAAAGTCCTTCTTAATTAAAGTACGTACCTTTTGTGCTTTTTTATAGTAAGCATCATAGTAACCTGAGCTAAGAGCAAAGGTTCCGAGCATGATACGACGTTTAACTTCATTACCAAAGCCTTCTGCACGACTTTGCTTGTATAAGTCAATCAAGTTCTCTGCATTATCTGTACGATGGCCATAGCGTATACCATCAAAGCGTGAAAGATTTGCAGATGCTTCAGAAGAAGATAATAAGTAATATGTAGCTAACGCATATTTAGAATGTGGTAAGGATACCTCTTCCCATGTTGCACCTTGTCCTTCAAGAACTTTAAGAGCTTCAAGTACAGATTGCTTCACTTCTTCAGATACACCTTCACCTATATATTCTTTTGGTACAGCAATTTTCAATCCTTTTACATCACCAGTAAGAGAGGAAAGGAAATCAGGCACCTCAATATTTGCTGAAGTTGAATCCATCTCATCCGCACCTGAAATTGATTGTAGAAGAAAAGCATTATCTTCAACAGTACGAGTGATTGGACCAATTTGATCAAGAGAGGATGCGAAGGCCACTAATCCAAAACGAGATACTCGACCATATGTCGGCTTAAGTCCTACAACCCCACAAAACGCCGCTGGTTGACGAATTGAACCACCAGTATCTGAACCAAGTGAAAACGGAACTTCACCAGCTGCAACCGCTGCTGCTGACCCACCACTTGATCCTCCAGGTACTGTATCCAAATTCCATGGGTTTTTTGTTACTTTGTATCCTGAGTTTTCCGTAGACGAACCCATTGCAAACTCATCCATATTCAATTTACCGATTGTGACAGCTTCAGCACTTTGTAGGTGCTTAACAACAGTTGCATCGTAAATAGGATCAAAGTTTTCTAAAATTTTACTAGCACAAGTGGTCCGTAAGCCCTTCGTAACTATGTTATCTTTTACACCTATAGGCATTCCAAATAATAAACCGAATTCATCACGATTACCTAACGCTTCGTCAAGTTCTTTCGCATATGTACGTGCATGTTCTTCATTTAACGTTAAAAATGCTCCTACTTTGTCATCTACCTCTTTAATTCGTGCATATGACTCATCAACTAGATCAGAGACTTTTATTTCTTTCTTATGTAAAAGTTCTTTCAATTCTGATATTTTGCGATCAAATAATGGCATGCTTGTCCCCCCCTTTTATTCTAGAATTGATGGTACGCGTATATACCCATCTGCATGATCTGGTGCATTTTTTATTACTTCTGTATTGTCTAATCCTTTTTTAGCAATATCTTCTCTCATGATATTTTTTAAATCTAAAACATGAGTTGTTGGTTTTATATTCTCTGTATCCACTTCATTAAGTAACTCAGCAAATGTAATGATTGCATCTAATTGGTTTGTTAATACCTCTGCTTCCTCATCTGTTACAGCTAAGCGTGCTAAATTTGCTACATATTTCACTTGGTCATTTGAAATTCTTGACATATCCTTCACCTCCACCATATCGTCCACTTACAATACTCTGATGATACCAAACTAAGGACTATTTAATCAACAATTCATACTAAATGCAGTTGGAGCTTTAGGTGACTTAAGAACTTTTTATCCATTCTTCATTGTTTTCCGTTAGAAATCCATATTATTAAGCAAAAAAAACCGCTAGCTTATCATCACCAGCGGTACAAACTATTCAATTTCAATTCTCGTTGGTTTCCTTTTATCTAGTGTAATGGTAAGCATACCATGTCTATAGACGGCCTTCATTGTGTCTTTGATGACATCATTCGCTAACGGTACTCTACTCACTCCCCCTATTTTTCTTGGAAGTTGCTCCTGCGTCTTTACTACAATTAAAACCTCATCTCCACGAATCTCTACCTGAATGTCTCCTTTTGGTACACCCGGGAGTTCAGCAATAATTTTGAAATGCCTTTCATTTTCTATGACCTCAGTATAAAAACTAACCGGAGTGGTTTTTGCGAAAGCACTGTCTATCGAGTCTAAAAGTGTTCGTTTTGTACGATTCCGAAAAAACTCATTCATCATCTTCATTGGGTCAGTCACAGCAAATCCCTCCAAACATAATAATACTATCCTATGTTCGATAGTGGATTTTGCCTATAAAAAAATGACAAAGAAAAAAACAGGGGTTTTAACCCCCTGTTCCTACTTTCTTATTATGATAATTTAGCTTGTTCGAATTCTTCTTCAATTTCTTTAGATGGAGGCTCAGTTACTAAGCTCACAACTATTACGGCCACTAATGCAAAGATAAAACCTGGTACGATTTCGTATAGGCTAAACGGAATGACAGCTTCCTGAATAACCTCACCTGCAGCGTCTAACTTAGGTGTAGATAATATCTTCCATAATACAACTGTAACTGCTCCTACGATCATTCCTGCCAGTGCTCCCCAACGATTTGTACGTTTCCAGAAAAGGGATAGAATGATTACAGGACCAAATGCAGCGCCAAATCCTGCCCAAGCATAACTTACTAAATCTAGTACTGAGCTATCTGGATTTGAAGCTAATAATATCGCTATTAATGCAATAACAGCAACAGAAATCCGACCTACCCATACTAATTCTTTTTCTGATGCATCTTTTCTTAAAATACCTTTATAAAAGTCTTCTGCTACAGCACTTGAAGAAACTAGCAACTGTGAATCGATTGTACTCATAATTGCTGCCAAAATTGCAGCTAATAAAACACCTGCTACCAATGGATGAAATAACACTTGAGAGAATAAAATAAATACTTGCTCTCCATCAGGAAGTGGTGAATCTGCAAAATAGGCAATTCCTGCAAATCCCGTGAAAATAGCACCGAATAGAGCAAAAATCATCCAGATTGTACCGATCATTCTAGCCTTCGGAACATCCTTTACAGATCTTAATGCCATGAACCGAGTGAGAATATGCGGTTGTCCAAAATAGCCTAAACCCCATGCTAATAAGGATATAATCGCTAATGTAGACATTCCCGAAAAAGCATCTAAATACATTTCATCGAGTTCCCCAACTTTATTAACTGTTTCATTCCAGCCACCAAGTTTTGAGATTGCAACGATTGGAACAATAATTAATGCAAGGAACATTAATAATCCTTGAACAAAGTCAGTCCAACTAACCGCTAAAAATCCTCCGAGGAATGTATAAGAAATAATAACAATTGCACCGATCCATAAGGCTGAGGTATAGCTTAGTCCAAATGAAGCCTCAAATAATTTTGCTCCACCTACCATACCTGAAGATGTATAGAACGTGAAAAACAATAATATTACTAATGCAGATATGATTCGTAATAATCTAGAACCATCTCTAAATCGATTTTCTAAGAAGTCAGGAATTGTTATAGAGTCATTAGCAACCTCTGTATAGGTTCTTAAACGCTTAGCTACGAATTGCCAGTTTAAGTATGCACCAACTGCTAGACCTACGGCTAACCATATTTGATTCATACCACCAGCTGCGTATACTGCTCCAGGTAGCCCCATTAATAACCAACTACTCATATCCGATGCTCCCGCACTAAGTGCTGCTACACCAGGTCCTAAGCGTCTTCCACCTAAAACATAATCCGATAAATCGTTGGTCATTCGAAATGCAACTACACCAATTGCTAGCATACCAACTAAATAAATAATAAATGTAATTAAAACACCAGTATCCATAGACTATTCACTCCTTTCTGTAAAATTAGTTATAATTGATATCACGACTAAAGCTAACATTGGTACAAATAACCAAAACCACGTAGCTCCTGTTAATGCGTGTTCCATAGAGTTCCTCACCTCCTAAATGTGCCATCAACAAATCCTTATGCAAACTTATGCAATTTCATGATGATTGTTCAATATAGATTAGTAGGTTAACGATGCCCACAGGACGTATACAATCGTAACACAATATGACACACCTAACAAATTACGATAATTTTTAAAATTGATAAAATGTATATATATTCATCAAAACGTATTTTTTAGGCAATATAGCCTATTTTTTATCATATCTATTCATGAAAACTTATAAAATTAAATTTAGACTTTTTCAAAAAATCAATACTTTTTTTGCGGAAGTTTGTCTTTTTTGTGAATTTTTTTTGTAATAATGCTATGAAAATATTATGGTTTATTTTTGAAATATTATACTGTTTTTCATCAAAATTATTTGTTTTCTAGAAGATTCATAATGAGCATGGTAAAATTGTAAGAAAAAGAATCATATTCAGGAGATGAACTTGGTGAAAAAATTTTTAATGGGCTTTGGAGGATTTCTTATACTTTTAGGTGCTGTTGGAATGATCAATCATCTATCAATGGCCTATCAGTCTGCACAAAGTGAAATGGAAAACTATGGTGGTTCTATTCAATTTATGATGCTTCAATTCATGAGTTCTCTAGGTCCATATTTTTCTTCGCTAATTGGTGGTGGGATCATTCTATCATTCACATTGTTTCTTAGTGAATATCAGAAAAGAAGTGAGCTTACTGCTCAGTTGATTAACGTTCTATCTGAGAAAACAATTAGCCACACACAGGTAAACACCGAAGCCACATTCAAGAAAAATGATGACAATTATTCTCCTGTTCCAACAGACAATACTACTAATAATCCAGGCATACATAATCATAAACAAGACGATGAACCCTATTATTGGCAAGGGTAATATTATATAGAAACAATAAAACAGGGACTAACTAGGATGATTTCTAGTTAGTCCCTGTTTGGTTTAAAGTATCAGTGTTATTTATGCTTTTTACATAGGTTTTGTGTCCAGTTCCAGCGCTTAGCCCCTCGAGGGAAAAAGAAAATTCACTTTTTCCTAGTTCATAAGCCACTTATGAATTGAAGGAAAGAACACCTTCATTTCAATGACGTCTTATGCTTGTCAGGGCTGACCAAGACGCTTGCGCTATTCTTATAGCATTTCAGAGGTTGTTTTCGCCTGCAAATGCAGCAATAGATAATCAGGTCCTCCAGCTTTAGAATCTGTTCCAGACATATTAAAACCACCAAATGGTTGATAACCCACAATTGCCCCTGTACAACCGCGATTAAAATAAAGGTTTCCGACATGGAAATCTTCTCGGGCCTTTTCAATATGTTCACGATTGTTTGTTAAAACCGCTCCTGTAAGACCATAGTCAGTATTATTTGCAATCATTAAGGCATGATCAAAATGACTCGCTTTACAAAAAGCTACCACCGGACCAAATATTTCTTCTTTCATAATTCGCGCATCTTCATCAACATCCGCAAATATTGTCGGTTCAATAAAGTAACCTTTTGAATCGTCACCGTTCCCACCTGCAACCAAGTTTCCCTCTTGTTTTCCTATTTCAATATAACTCATGATTTTTTGATATGCCCCCTGATCGATCACTGGTCCCATATAAACAGTCGGTTCATTGGCCTCCCCAACGGTAAGCTGTTTCGTTAATTCTACTGCTCGATGCAGCACTTGATCGTATACGTCCTCTAGAATAACTGCACGAGAGCATGCTGAGCATTTTTGTCCTGAAAAGCCAAATGCAGAAGCTACGATTGATTGTGCAGCTAATTCAAGGTCAGCCGTTGAATCAACCACGATCGTATCCTTACCACCCATCTCTGCGATCACCCGTTTTAGCCATTTCTGTCCCTCATGAACTTTTGCTGCCCTTTCATAGATACGCACTCCAACATCTCTAGACCCGGTAAAGCTAATAAAACGAGTTCTTGGATGATCGACAAAATAATCACCCACCTCCGAACCGCTTCCGGGTACATAGTTAACTACACCAGGTGGCAAACCCGCTTCTTCTAACACTTCAATAAATTTAGCAGCAACAACTGGTGTTGTACTTGCTGGTTTCACAATGACAGTATTTCCCGACACAAGTGCTGCCGAAGTCATTCCTGCCATGATGGCAAAGGCAAAATTCCAGGGCGAAATGATAATTCCCACTCCAAGCGGTATATAATTGTAACGATTGTACTCAATTTTTCGACTTTCAACAGGGATACCCTCTCTTAATTTCAGCATCTGTCTCCCATAGTATTCCATAAAGTCGATTGCCTCTGCTGTATCAGCATCTGCTTCATTCCATGGCTTACCAGCCTCTTTAACAAGGAGCGCTGAGAACTCGTTCTTGCGTCGTCGAACAATAGCTGCAGCCCTGAACAAAATATCAGCCCTCACTTCCGTCTTCGTTTTCCGCCAAGTTTGAAATGTTTCATCAGCAATTTTCATTGCTCTCTCAGCATGGTCCTTCGTCGCCTTTGAAACGATCCCAACAACCTCTTCTTTGTTAGCGGGATTAATTGATATGATCTTATCCTCCGTTGAGAACCGCTCTCCACCGATAACCAAATCATAATCTTGATTTAAATAAGCTTCAACAACCTCAAGACCCTTTGCAAAATCTTGTTTATTTTTATCAACGGAAAAGTCTGTGAAAGGTTCATGCTTATAAGGTACTACCAATTCTACCGCCTCCTTCTAATATACTTTCCTATATACTCCTTTTGTTCAGATAGGAATACTAAAAATTGAGTGATAACCAACTATTAGATTTAGAAGAATCTAAAAATGATGGCTCATGCTTCATTGGTATGCATTCAGATAGGTAGAAATGATTCTTTTATTTTAGCTCTTTTCTAAAAGTTTGTTGCATTTCTCCGTTTAAATAATCTGCTATTGAATTTTTAACGAACTACCTTAATGAATTCAAGAAAAAATGTTTTTCCTAAACGAAGAAAACACAAGAATAGCCAATGTTGAATAAGATTGGCAAAAAAAAAACAAGCTAAGATTTAGTCCTTAGCTTGTCGGTTGCTTAATTGGCTATTTGTTTTTAAGTCCTTATTATTAACTTACTTATATATATGGACTGTAGGTTCTTCTTGATTGGTCTCTTTGAGAATGAGCGCTTCTTGCCCAGAGTTTGACATAACATTTACTTCGAGCGTCATATAGTCTGGAAAGGAATCCATCACTTTCCCTGTGACAAACTGTGTGAAAGCTATAACCTCAGCCTTTCCATAAAATTGCATAGGAATCTCGATATCTAAGTGACTTAGTTCATCATTTTGATAAAATGCCTTCCCGATTACACCTGTGTAGTTCGGGAAAAAAGTTTCAATGTCTGTTTTAAACGAATTGAACATCTGGAGATCATCACGATGGTCTGCTTTTGCTTTTTCTGAAGGAAAGAAATAATAGTCTTCCTTAATCTCATCCCATTTCCCAAGACTATTACTACCTTCTTTGATAACTGATTTGGCAACAAAGTTCCCAGGCACGATCGATGATTTCTTCTCTTGCTCATAAATCGCAATGACAATTGGCACTTTTTCTAACCCTTTTGTGCTTCTTACTCGATTAATAACGTCTTGTGAAATTTCCTTCCCTTTGGAGAGAAGTTCACTAGTGCTTATCTCCTTTTCACGTGCAAAACCATCTTCTTGTCTAAAATAGTAAACGGAATTCATTGCTAAACCAATAACCACTCCACCCAATTCCACGGTATTGTCATCTTTACGAATTAAGTAATTATGTTCCAAGATATGTGATAGGTAGATTGGATATTTTTTATGAATAGTTTCCAGATCTCCTTCAGCCGGTAAGCCTGGATTCAGACCTAACTCTGTATAGCCTTTATCTGCCTTTTTAGCTGTTGCTTGGGCATCTGTTAATTCCTTACCAGTAAGCTTTCTACGTAACCAACTTTTAATGACATCTCCCTTTAGGTATTGTCCTTCTTGATATAAGTACTTATCTGGAGCAAATGAATTCTGTGCTACTCTCATTAACCCTGTCTCAAATTCATCAATATCTAAACGAGTATTCAATTGTTGCGAAACTAGACCTCTCGCTTCCCCTGGCTTAAAACTAGATTGACCCGGAGTTTCAGTCAATATCGCCCTATAATACGAATCTGAAATATTGTATTTAGGGATGATAGCTTTTTCCTTTGAGTCGTCCTTTGTTTCCTGCACGATTTCCTCTTGCTCTCCAAAATTAGGTGCACAAGCCGTTAATAGGAAAAAGCCTGCTAACACCATACATAATCTCTTTTTCAAGTGAGCTCACACCTCTTAATTAGTTTAATACCATGATTATTTATCGAGTGGTATTCTATTTTTTAATACAGATGTATGTTTACGAATTCAAAAGTGAATTTTGTTTTGACAAGAGTTCAGTTATGAGCCTTGCCTCATCCCATACTTCTATATTTAATTCCTCAGCTTTTTTCAGCTTGCTACCTGCCGCTTCACCTGCTACTACTAGATCGGTACTTTTACTTACACTACCAGTAACTTTACCACCATAAGCTTCGATTCCCTCTTTTGCTTCAGTTCGTGTTAGTTGTTCTAGTTTCCCTGTTAACACAACTGTTTTACCTGCTAAATATGAATCACTATCCTCTATTTTTATTAGCTTTGGTCCGTTGTAAGTGGTGTTAGCACCTAACAAGATAAGTTCATTTATTAAATGCTGAACTTCCGGATTTTCAAAATAGGTAACGACTGCATCAGCCATCTTTTCACCGATCTCATCAATGGCAATAAGATCATCTTTTGAAGCTTGTTTAAGTTGTTCTAGTGTTTCAAATTGTTGAGCTAATGTTTTCGCCGCTTTTGCCCCAACATGTCGAATGCCTAGCCCAAATAATAATCTTTCAAGCGAATTTTCCTTCGATTGAGCAATAGCACTCAATAAGTTATCAGTTGACTTTTCGCCCATTCTCTCTAGCTGGAGAAGCTGTTCTCTCGTTAATCGATAGATATCCGCTACATCATTAATTAATCCCTCTTGAAATAATTGGACTACGACTCTTTCACCAAGTCCATCGATGTTCATTGCATTTCTTGATACGAAATGAATGAGTCCTTCTTTTATTTGTGCAGGACATTGTGGATTAATGCAACGAAGAGCAACCTCTCCTTCAATTCGAACTAACTCACTTTCACATGCAGGACAATGAGTAGGCATGGTAAAGGTTTGTTCTTCACCCGTACGACGGTCTACGAGGACATTGACAACCTCAGGAATAATATCTCCTGCCTTTTTCACTACAACCGTATCACCAATCTTAATATCCTTCTCCCTGATTAAATCCTCATTATGAAGAGAGGCACGCTGAACTGTTGTACCTGCAACTCTGACTGCTTCTAGAATGGCAGTTGGTGTAATCACTCCGGTACGACCGACACTTAATTCAATGCTTAATAGCTTTGTTAAAACTTCCTCAGCTGGAAATTTGTACGCTATCGCCCACCGAGGACTCTTGGAAGTAAATCCAAGTTCTTCTTGCTGAGCAAGAGAGTCTACCTTAACAACTATACCATCAATATCATATGATAAAGTCTGCCTTTTTCCAGAAATCCCCTCAATAACCGCTAAAACTTCGTCAATATTGTGACATTTCCTTCGTTCCTTATTCGTTTTAAACCCTACTTCTTCTAGTAGATCTAAAGCTTCACTATGCCTTTGAACACCAGTCCCACCTAAATCTGCAATGCTATAAACAAAAATATCCAAATTCCGTTTTGCCGCAATTTTAGGATCAAGCTGTCTGATTGAACCAGCTGCAGCATTACGAGGGTTAGCAAACGGCTCTTCCTCAAGTTGGAGTCGTCGTTCATTAAGGTTCTCAAACGACTTCTTAGGCATAAACGCCTCACCACGTACCTCAAAGGACAATTCACTCTTTAACCTTAGAGGAATCGAACGAATCGTTTTGAGATTTTCTGTAATATCCTCACCTGTTGTTCCATCTCCACGAGTAGCACCTTGTACAAATTGACCATTCTCATAACGCAAAGAAACAGCCAATCCATCAATTTTCATCTCTACTACATATTGAACATCATCTCCGACAGCTTGCCTCACACGACGGTCAAAATCCCGGAGATCATCCTCATTAAAGGCATTCCCAAGGCTAAGCATCGGTGTTCGATGAACAACCTTTTGAAAAGCTCCTAACACCGTTCCTCCAACCCTTTGAGTCGGAGAATCAGCAGATTTCAATTCTGGATATTCTGATTCCACTTTAATCAATTCCTGCATCAATCGATCATATTCAGAATCAGGCACACTTGGCTGATCTAAAACATTGTACTCATAGTTATAAGTGTTTAGTAATTCATGTAGCTCTTGAATTCGTTTGATTGCCGATTGTTTATCCATTTAAATGTCCAATCCTTTCTACCGGTCTTTCTTTTCTTCCTTAGCAAAAGGCTTCTATATGTACAGGTTAAGAAGCTCTATGTTAGAGCTTCTTATGATTGTCGGGGCTGTTCAAGGCGCTTACGCTTTTCATGGTTACACGCGGTTGATCGGTGCAAATTTTGCTAGCAGGCGCTTTATGCCGATAGGGCTTGGGAAGGCGATGTCTAATTCCTTTCCTTCTCCTGTGCCTTTTACACTTACTACAGTACCAGTTCCCCACTTTTTATGTCCGGCTTTATCTCCGACAGCCCAAGGTATTTCGTCTCCACCGGTTGTTGCAACCATAGGTCTTGATACTGGTGGGCGACTTTCTAGACGACGACCTTGTTTAGATGATGCTGATGATTTTGCTTTTTTGGACATGGTTTCATTTAAATTTTCTATTAGTTCTGTTGGGATTTCAGAAATAAACCGAGATTCAGGATTCATATTGGTTCGTCCATATAACGTACGCATTTGAGCGTTTGTTAAGAATAGTTCTTTTTCTGCTCTTGTAATTCCTACGTATGCCAATCGACGCTCTTCCTCCATCTCGTCTTCTTCCATTAAAGAACGACTATGTGGGAAAACTCCTTCTTCTAATCCGATTAAGAATACGACCGGAAACTCTAATCCTTTTGCAGAGTGAAGAGTCATTAACACTAATGCATCGCTATTTTCCTGATCATCTTCCTCGAGTTTATCAATATCAGAGATTAACGCTAGATCTGTCAAGAATGCGACTAAACTTTTATCTTCATTTTGTTTTTCAAACGTTTGTGTTACAGATAAAAACTCATCAATATTCTCTAAACGACTTTGCGCTTCAATGGTTTTATCTTGCTTAAGTGAATCGCGATAGCCAGATTTCTCTAGAATCTCTTCTGCTAGCTCAGTTACCGATAAATACTCCTGCGTATTACCAAGATTTCTAATCAAGTCGCGGAATTCAACTAATGCATTGACAACTCTTCCACTAACTCCTATGTGTTCAATTTCGAATAGAGCTTGAAATAGTGACAAATCTTTATCTAAAGCATAATTTGCAATCTTGTCTACAGATGTTGAACCAACACCTCTTTTCGGTACATTGATTACACGTGATAAACTAATATCATCATCTGGATTTGCAATTAATTTTAAATATGCAAGTAAGTCCTTTATCTCCTTACGATCATAGAACTTGATCCCACCAACAATTTGATAGTTTAAATTCGATTTAAGTAAAACTTCCTCAATAATCCTAGATTGGGCATTTGTTCGGTATAATACAGCAATTTCTGAAAGTTTTCTTTGTCCTGAGTCTACAAGTTGTTTGATTTTTCCTGCAACAAATTGTCCTTCAGAAGATTCACTATCTGCACGATAATAGGTGATTTTTGCACCTTGTTGATTTTCAGTCCATAGCTTTTTCGGTTTACGATTTGAATTATTTTTGATAACCTCATTCGCAGCTTCTAAAATTAAACTAGTGGAACGATAGTTTTGTTCCAGTAAAATAACATTTGCTTCAGGATAATCTTTTTCAAATGAGAGGATATTTGCAATGTCAGCGCCCCTCCAGCGATAAATGGATTGGTCTGAATCCCCAACAACACAAAGATTCTTAAACCGGGCTGCTAAAAACTTTACTAACATATACTGTGCTCTGTTTGTATCCTGATACTCATCAACATGAATATATTGAAATTTCCGTTGATAGGATTCAAGAACTTCCGGTACCCGTTGGAACAATTGAATTGTCGTCATGATTAAGTCATCAAAATCAAGAGACTGATTTTTGCGAAGCTTTCTTTGATATTCCTTATAAATATCACTCACTATTTGTTCATAATGACTACTAGCTGCTTTATCAAACTCTTCAGGAGTAAGCAGTTCGTTTTTAGCACTACTAATTGACCCTAACATACTTCGTGGGTCGTACTTTTTTGGATCTAGATTCTTTTCTTTTAGTACCTTTTTAATCACTGACAATTGATCTGTCGTATCTAGGATTGAAAAGTTACGATTAATTCCCATTCTGTCACTATCTCTACGTAGAATACGGACACACATTGAGTGGAAGGTTGAAATCCATATGTCATCCGCACCTGGGCCTAAAATACGTTGAATTCTATCTTTCATTTCTCGTGCAGATTTATTTGTAAATGTAATCGCTAAAATATTCCATGGAGCAACCTGCTTTTCTGTCATTAAATAGGCAATTCGATGAGTTAACACCCGAGTTTTACCACTTCCTGCTCCTGCCATAATTAATAACGGACCATCGGTTGCTTTAACTGCTTCTTGTTGCATATTATTTAAACCTTCAAGTAATTGATTTGATAGGAATTGCAATTGCTTCACCGCCTTAACGAACATATGTTCTATTTTATCAAAAGAATGCATCTAATGACTACTATTTTTTATAACCTCTTTTAAATATGGATTATTAACTAGTTGCCTATTATCGCATTCATTTTGTTGATATAACCTTTAGTTAATGCTTGATGACAAGGTTTAAAAACACCTTCTACTTTACAGCTTCAACTGTTTTAAGTGCTGCTTTTAAATCCGAGTAGATGACATTTCCAACAACAATTACATCAGCAAATTGAGAAAATTCTCTAGCTTCTTCAGCTGATGTAATGCCACCACCATAGAAAAGCTTCGTATCTGTTAATGCCTTTTTTGTTTCTTTAACAACTGAAAGGTCGCCTAGTTTCCCACTGTATTCTAAATAGAAAATCGGTAGATGGAGCATTTTATCGGCAACTCGTGCATATGCCGTTACATCTTCAATCGAGAGGTCAGTATTTGCATCTGTTAAACCAGCTGCCTTACAATCAGGATTCAAGATACAATAGCCTTCGACAATTAATTCTTCCCAATTGATAATCTCTCCATATTCCTTTACTGCCTCATGATGTAATTCAATTATCCACTTTGTACTCCTACTATTTAAAACAGTTGGAATAAAATATAAATCAAAACCCGGAATGATTGATTCTACTGTTGAAACCTCTAAAACACAAGGGATAAGATAACGTCGAACTCGTGACATTAAATTTAGTACATTATCTTCAGTAATATTATCGCTACCTCCAACGATAATACAATCTGTTCCAGACTCACAAATTTTCTCTAAGTCCCCATCACTTATCTCTTTATCGGGATCGAGCTTAAACGCATGTTTCCACTCTTTAATATCATACATGCTTTAGAATCCTCCATTCAAAAAACATCCATTTCATTATTATAGCAAATTACAAGGGTTCAAAAAACTAGACTCTTCTCTTAAAGTTTGTTGCTAGCTATTTTCAAATTAATTGACTAAATATGATCAAAGCACCTGAACAATAGTCAACGAATAAAACGAGCAAACGTACAATACCTTCACATAAAAAGAGCTTGAAGACTACCCCTTCAAACTCTGACGCTATTTTTTTTCAACTAACTAGCTTACTTACTATTACATTTTTTTGTTTAAGTGTTCTTACTGTTTATTATATATTAAAAGTATATATCGTTTTACACTCATTATAAAACTACCAATTACAGCATAAGTATTTTTGATTAACAACACAATTCCTTTTCTTGGAAAGATAACAATAATATTAATTTCACCATAATTCTATTATTATTTTACTAGACGATTATCCACTTAAGAATATTTCACTAGTTTCGTGGGAAATAGGTTTTAGATAAATAAGGCTGTTTTCGCAAGGATTGTTGTTTTTCGTAATAAGTAAACCTTTACGAATTCAGCCTATCTTCGTGCTCTTTTCGTTAAATGACTCTGATATCCCTTTGGGGATCGATTCAATTTACACAATAAAAATCCAAAACCCGATTTTTATTAGTACTAGAGCAACAAACTTTTAGAAAAGAGCCATAAATAAACAACGAAAAGACACCTGAAGACTTCCCCCAAGTGTCCTTTTGAATAATTAAAAGCTATTTTAAAAGAAAGTGATTGAGTCACATTTAACGATAGAGCACAAAGACAGATAAATACGTAAAAATGTGCTATTACGAAAAGCAAAAATCTTTGCGAAAACACCTCTTGTGAAACTAATGAACGCAATTCCCTTAAATCCGTGATGTGATAAATCTTATTTTATTCTATTTCAGCTTTTTCCTTATCTTCGTGAACACGCTCTAGTGCCATTTGATAGGCATCATTTCCATAATTCAAACAGCGTTTCACACGTGAAATGGTTGCTGTGCTTGCTCCAGTTTCCGTTTCGATCTTATGGTACGTAAATCCCTCTCGTAGCATTCTTGCCACTTCAAGTCTTTGGGCTAATGATTGAATCTCATTAACTGTACATAGATCATCGAAAAAACGATAACATTCCTCTAAATTATTTAATGATAAAACTGATTGAAATAGTTGATCAAGTTCTTTACCACGTAGCTTCTCTATTTGCATAACCATTCTCCTTTTGCTAGGCTATTTTCTACAAGTTTGCTACTTTCCAGCTATTAATTGTGCAAATTTCAATATAGCACGATATGTAGACTAAATCCGTAAAGTAATGCGGTTTACGAACAGCAGCAATTTATGCGAAAACAGCATTTTACTATTACGATTGATTTAGAAATGTATCCTCTATGCTAGGGACAATATTAACCCACGTTCTACCTGGAACAAAGCTTACAATCTCTCCATTTTTGATAGGAATGATTCTACCTTCGCGGTTTTCCCATTCTACCTCTTGTTTTATGCCATTTTGCAGGAGAATTGCTTTACCTCCAGAAGTTAAGTCGATGCCCCTTCTACCATAATCATCTAATCTCTTATGGTCCATTTCGACAACAAAAATGTTGCTCAATGATATCGGTTCACCCGTTTCTAAATCAACCGTTTGTTCTTTATCACTATAACGACTATAGCTATGATTAGTTTGATTATACTCATATGATGCATGCCATGTCTCAGACTTGTCATATTTAATAACAAACTTCTTTGCTGGTTCTCCTTGTAAACTTACCACTTCTTCCTTCGAAAGAAACGTAAAAGGCTCAACTTCTGCAGTTATGTCAATATTATTCGCTACTGCTCCGTCTACTATATTTTCATTCGAAATATAGGAATTGTGTGGTGCCTTACGATGGTCGGCTCTCCAGAATAGAGTCCCATCATAAAATAACCCATTTAAGTAATCTGCTTCTCCTGCTTCTAGCTTTTGTTTAGCTGTCGGGCTCCAGCCATGACTGATGTAAAGCGCTTCAAAGCCTTTACTTAAATCCACATAATAATCTCTTGCACTTCGTACAGGTCCAATCGTATCCGGTAAATCACTTTGAAAGATCGCTAAAAACCGAGTAATAGTACCTTCTGATAGTACCTCATACACAAGGTCAGCCTTATATAAACCGGATTGCGGCCTTGCTTTAGGATGATTATTAATCATTACGGCTACTGGGCGTTGGTCTCCATCGCCTTCCTCTATTTCTAATCCAGTTAGAGGATAAACAACTTTTTCTTCTTCTGCTATTACATCAACAGACTCTTCCTCTTGGAGATTATCGTCGGAATCTGTATGATTGGATTTCTGATTATCGTTACTGCAAGCGCTTAAAATTATTAAAATAGACATGAACATAAATAAGAAACTTCTCTTCATCAAACCCACACAACCTATCTTACTTTTTTACTATTATAGTTTAACGCATTATCGACGGAAAGAGTACCGTTTTTTTCATAACGTCAAAAATCCCTCTCGGTGTTATTCTTATATAAGGTAAATGGGTTGCTGATAAAAATAACAGCGAATAAAGTGGATCAGAAAAACGATACCCTCTGTCCCGTAATAGTGAGTTAAGTTGATTTTGTTTAGTTATTACTTCATTGAGGTCTTCGTCTGATGCCCCACCATTTAATGGTAATGACATCTCAAATTGTATTTTTCCATTCTCTGTTAATACTATACCACCACCAAGTTGCTTCATTCGTTGAAAAGCCGCCAACATCTCCGTTTTATTCTTTCCAATAATAATGAAGTCTCCTGTTGTCGAATAGGAGCTTGCAAATCCCTGAATTTGTTTTGCAAAACCTTTGATAACAGTATTGATTCTCCATTTACCATCACGATCAATAAGAGCGAGAAAACTTTCATCATGACTTTCTGAAAGCTCACTCATTGAGCTGTCAATTGTAACTGAATAAGGTTCCATAATAACTGAATCTCTCATTTTCATCCCAAGTGGCATAGAAAATTGCAGATCATCAGCGGTGAGATCCCAATCTAAATTCAATGGGTGCAACCCATGTGAGTCCCAATCTACAGTATCGATTACTCCTTCACTAGGGATCCCTTCTCTGTATAGCCATGTTCCTTTCGCCATTACCGAAGTAGGATCTGGCTGATCCATGCTATCTAAAATATTCAATGTAGCCATTCTTCCAGGTGCAATAACACCAATTTGGTCCTCTAATTGATAATATCTTGCTATATTAAATGATGCCATATTGTAAGCATCGATAGCAGGAACGTTACAATCTAATGCTATATCTATGCAACGATTAATCATTCCGTTCTCATAGAAGGTTGGAGTGGCACCATCTGTTGTATAATACAAATGATCGTACGTTGACAATCCTTCATTTTGTATTTCTTTTAAAAGCTTAAAGAGATCTGGTCGAATGGATGAATGTCTTAAAGCTGCAGTATAACCCAATTTTAACCGTTTCATTACATCTTTACCTGTCATCGACTCATGATCGCTATCAACTCCGAATAATTTCATTTTTGTTAATGTATTCTCTGAAGCACCAGGAAAATGCCCTTCTATACGTTTCCCTTTTCGCTTCGTTTCCCTAAGCCAATATAAAATCCAGTCATCCCCATCTAACAACTTAGGCCAGCAAGTTAGTTCGCCACCTTGGATCACTGATTTATGCTCTAACCATTCTTTAAGGAAGTCATGAGAAAATATCTTCTCTTCACCATTCACTTCTGTTTGTAAATCAAATCTGGCCCACCAAAAAAAGTGAAAAGGCATTTTATCGATCCAATCTAAAAACGAAAGCGCTTTCTTTTTCTCGTATTGTAAAAGAAAAAATAAATTATCTCCTATGAATGTTGTTGTACCAGTTTGTGATACATACTTTGCCAAGGTTAGGGGATTATATAATTGAAACGGATGAGCGTGTGGTTCAATATACCCAGGAACAACCACTTTATTCGTACAATCAACGATATCCGTATCTGTTGTTTGCTCAGGTAAATGTTCACCAACATAAACAATCCGATCTTCGACAATCCAAATATTTGCTTTAATCCACTGACGGAGATAGGAGTTAAGGTAAGTAGCATTCTTTAACACAATTGTTGGAGCTAGTTTGTTTGAAATAACATCTATTTGTTTTCGTATTTGACTTAATTTCCATTGAAATTTTCTATCGGGCATTGGGAACCCTCCATTTCTAATTTCTGATTCTATATTACCATATGAATATTTTTACTGCATTAACGTTTTATTGCAATTTGATGACAAATTTAGGAAGGTGGAAATAATATGAGACCAAATATTGGTATTATCAACGCGTTAATAAGAATAACATGCGGTCTGTCTGTCCTTGCATGGGCAACATCTAGATATTGTAAAAAACCATGGCGCGATTCTTATTTTGTTGTTATTGTACTAGCAGCGATGAAAGTTGGTGAGGGTATCTTGAGATACTGTCCAATCACTTATTTATTTGAAAACTCTAACATGGACTTTTTTGATGACGAAGATGACTTCGATGAAAATGATTTTGAAGAGGACGCAGAAAAGATAATCTTTGACAATCTTAAGAGCTAAGATCGCTTGAGTAATGAGAATCTTACTAAACATAAGTGGTTGACGAAACATAAGGGTCAGACCTCACAACCTCATTATATCGAAATGTTTTTAAATGAATAAAACGGCGCTCGATATATTGTGTAGTGGAGGAGTCAGACCCTTAGTCAACCTATTATTAAAATGGAGGTAAAGCTATGTTTTTTGAATATTTAACAGATATGTCATTTATATTGATTGCATTAATCGGTGGAATTATTGCTTTATTATTTGTTTATATTAAGAAACGCCGTGCTTGATAGCTTTGTTGCCAATGTCGCTTCTATAAAATAAATTAGGTGAAGCAACCTTTTCAACAAGTCCATATGCTTGTTCTTGAGCTTCAGAAATGGTATCACCATACCCAGAAACAACGATTACACGACCTCCATTATTAACGAATTCTTCCCCAGACTTTTTCGATCCCGCATGAAAAATGACTGCATCTTCATGGGTTTCAGAAAGAGCCCCGATTGGTAATCCTTTTTCATATTCTTCAGGATAACCAATTGATGCGAGTACTACACCTAGTACTGCCTGTTTTGACCAAACAAGCTCAACTGGCTTATCATCAAGAATTGCTAAGAGCGACGCTACTAAATCGGACTCAAGTCTAGGCAGAACAACCTGTGTTTCTGGATCACCGAAGCGTGCGTTAAATTCGATTACTTTTGGTCCTTCAGGAGTTAGAATCAGTCCTGCATATAATATTCCTGTAAAAGAGCACCCTTCACTTACTAGCGCTTTTGCTGCAGGAATTAATATCGTCTCAACAGCTGTTTCAACTACTTCATTAGGTATCTGCGGTACAGGAGAATAAGCACCCATTCCCCCAGTATTAGGTCCTTCATCATGATCGTATGCACGTTTGTGATCTTGAGCAATCACCATCGGGTACACTTTTTCTCCTTTTACAAAGGCCATTAATGAAAATTCCTCACCTGCAAGAAATTCCTCAACAACAACAGATTGTGAAGCATCACCAAACTTTGCGCCCTCTAGCATATCAGTTAAGCTCTCGAGTGCTACGTCAAGAGTTTCTGCAACAGTTACCCCTTTACCAGCTGCAAGTCCATCAGCTTTAATGACAATAGGAGCACCTTTTTCCAAAACATAAGCTTTAGCAGCTTCTGTTTCGGTAAATGTTTGGTAATCAGCTGTTGGAATGTTGTATTTGATCATTAGTTCTTTCGCAAAGTTTTTACTTCCTTCAACAAGAGCTGCTTCTTTCGTTGGTCCAAAGATCTTTAAACCTTCAGCTTCAAAAACATTTACAACACCATTTAATAAAGGAACTTCAGGACCAACTATTGTCAAATCGATCATGTTTTCTTTTGCAAAGTTTAACAAACCCGTTGTATCTGATTCAGCAATTGGAACTCTTTTTGCTAATTTGTCCATTCCATCATTTCCTGGTGCAACAAATACTTCCTCTACAAGTTCACTTTGAGCAACTTTCCATACAAGTGCGTGCTCACGTCCACCTTGACCGATTATTAATACCTTCATGTGTTTACACCTCTTTATTAGTGTTTAAAATGACGTACCCCTGTAAATACCATAGCAATACCATACTCATCTGCCATACGGATCGATTCTTCATCACGAATGGAACCACCCGGTTGAATAATTGCTGTAATTCCTGCCTTTGCAGCAGATTCTACTGTATCAGACATAGGGAAAAATGCATCGGATCCTAGAGCACTTCCTTTTGCCTTTTCACCTGCATGATCAATCGCAATTTTTGCTGATCCAACGCGGTTCATTTGACCAGCACCAACGCCAACAGTCATCTCATCCCTTGCAAGCACGATTGCATTTGATTTAACATGCTTTACAACAGTCCATGCTAATTTTAAGTCTTTCCATTCTTCCTCAGATGGTTCACGTTTCGTAGGAATCGTTACCTCTACGTCTTTAAGAGAAAGTGTATCTTCATCTTGTACAAGTAACCCGCCATGCACTGATTGAAGTTGTTTTTCAGGCTTAGATTGCGCTGAAACTTCAATTGTTAATAAGCGAAGATTTTTCTTACTCGTTAACACATCCAATGCTTCCTGACTAAATGACGGTGCAATAACGATCTCTAGGAAAATCTCATGAAGTTTTTTAGCTGTTTCTACATCAACTTCGTGATTAAGAGCAACAATTCCTCCAAAAATGGACGTTGAGTCAGCTTCATAACATCTTGTAAATGCTTCAAATGTTGAAGTTCCAACACCGACACCACATGGGTTCATATGTTTAACTGCTACAGCAGCCGGTTCTGTAAATTCACGAACGATTTGCAAAGCAGCATCCGCATCTTTAATGTTATTAAATGAAAGTTCTTTACCGTGAAGCTGTTTTGCATTAGCAATAGATGCAACTGGTACGAATGGTTTTTGATAAAATGTTGCTTTTTGATGAGGGTTTTCTCCATAGCGAAGCGATTGTTTTTTTTCAAATGTATATGTAACCGTTTCTGGATCCTCTTCACCAATTGTGTTCGTTAAGAATTCGGCTATTAATGCGTCATATGCTGCGGTATGTCTAAACACCTTTGCAGCTAAGCGTTGTTTTTGCGTTAATGAAACTTCTCCAGCTCCCTTTAATTCCTCTAATACAACACTGTAATCTTGTGGATCGACAAGAACCGTAACATCTTCATGGTTTTTTGCAGCTGAACGCAACATTGAAGGTCCACCAATATCAATGTTCTCAATTGCATCTTGGAAGGCAACGTCTGGTTTAGAGATCGTTTCTTTGAAAGGATATAAATTTACCACAACTAGATCAATTGTTTCGATATTATTTTCCTTTAACTGCTTCATATGACTAGGGTTATTACGAACAGCTAATAATCCTCCATGAATGTTTGGGTGAAGAGTTTTTACACGTCCGTCCATAATTTCAGGAAATCCAGTCACTTCAGAAATACCAATTACATTAAGACCATTCTCTTCAAGTAATGCCTTTGTGCCACCCGTTGAAATAACTTCAACACCTAATTTAATTAATTCAGTTACAAATGGTACGAGATTTTCTTTATTTGATACACTAACTAATGCACGTTTGATTGCCATTCTATTCACCTCTAGAGATTATTTTGAAATCAGGTCTTGAATAACCTTGGGATATAGTTCATGTTCTGCAGTATGAATTTTATCAGCTATCATAGTTTCGTTATCTCCATCGCCAACTTCAATCGCCTTCTGAGCAATGATCGGACCAGTATCCATTCCAGAGTCAACATAATGGATGGTAATACCAGTTATCTTAACTCCAGCTCTAAAAGCTTGTCCTATTGCATCCTTTCCGGGGAATGCTGGCAAAAGCGATGGATGAATATTTACAATTTTATTCGTATATGCATCAAGCAATGTTGAACCAATTAAACGCATATACCCTGCTAAAAAAATCAAATCTATTTGATGACTTTGCAATGCAGCTATTATTTCATGTTCAAATTGCACCTTTGATTTATATTCCTTAGGAGAAAAGGAAAAAACAGGAATACCAGCTACCTTTGCCCGTTCTACTACGCCTGCTTGAGGCTTGTCACAAACAACAAGACCTAGCTCTACATGTAAGTCACCACGTTTTATTGAATCGAGTATCGCTTGAAAATTGCTGCCATTTCCTGAAGCAAAAACAGCTATTTTCTTCATCGAAGAACTCCTCCTCCGAACGATACACCCGAACCTTGTTTCACACGACCAATGACATAAGATTTTTCACCATTTGCCTTAAGCTTACCCATTACATCTTGTACAAGCTCTTCTTCGACAGCTAAAACAAAACCAATACCCATGTTAAAGACATTATACATATCTTCAGCGCTCAGATCGCCTTGTTCTTTTAGGAAATCAAAAATTTCTGGTAATGGCCATGAACCATTATCAATCTCTACACCCATATTTTCTGGAAGCATCCGTGGAATATTTTCAATAAATCCACCACCGGTGATATGTGCCATACCATCAACTTTGAATTTTTTAATAACATCTAAAACTGGCTTTACATAAATTCTAGTAGGAGTTAATAATACCTCAGCTAGCGTTTTAGTAAATGGCTTGTATATCGTGTTCAAATCAAGCTTTTGATCTTCAAGAAGAATTTTGCGAACTAATGAAAATCCATTACTATGAAGACCACTAGAAGAAAGACCAATTAAAACATGTCCTGGTTTAATGTTCTCTCCGGTAACAATTTCTTCCTTTTCAACGACACCAACTGAAAAACCAGCAACATCATACTCGTCCTCTTCATACAAACCAGGCATTTCAGCTGTTTCTCCACCAACTAATGCACAGCCTGAATCCTCACATCCATCAGCAATCCCTTTAACAATTTGCTCGATTTTCTCCGGTTTTGCTTTTCCTAAAGCTAAATAATCTAGGAAAAATAATGGTTCTGCACCTTGTGCTAATATGTCATTCACGCACATTGCAACAGCGTCAATTCCAATTGAATCATGTTTGTCCGCCATAAATGCAAGCTTTAACTTCGTTCCTACTCCGTCAGTACCCGAGATAAGCACAGGTTTTTTATAATCTAGTTCACTTAAATCAAACATTCCACCAAATCCACCAAGTCCACCCATTACGCCTGTGCGTATCGTTCTTTCAACATGCTTTTTCATTCTTGATACAGCTTCATAACCCGCTTCGATATCAACACCGGCTTGTTTATAAACATCGGACATGTCTGATTCCCCCTGCCAACTATTAATTGATGTATCTATTAAATGTAAGACAGGAATCGAATACTCGATTCCTATCAATTTTTTATTTTTATTGCATTGCTTATACCAAATCAAGGTTACAGGCTTTTATTATGCCTTTTCATGTGGAAGGACAGTGTCTGCGTAAATCTCTGTTGGGTATCTTCCTGTGAAGCAAGCTAAGCACTGGCCTTTGAGCTCACCTTCATATGGTCGGCCAATTCCATCAACTAAGCCTTCAACACTTAAAAAGGCAAGGCTGTCAGCACCAATGAGTTGACGAATTTCTTCAACAGAATTATTTGAAGCAATCAACTCTTCAGAGGTAGATGTGTCTATTCCATAGAAGCAAGGGTTTGTAATCGGCGGTGAACTAATTCGAACATGAACCTCAGTTGCACCCGCTTCCCTAAGCAAGGTCACAATTCGTTTACTCGTTGTTCCACGAACAATTGAATCGTCAACCATGACAACCCGTTTCCCCTCAACTACTCCACGTACAGCAGATAGTTTCATTTTCACACCTTGTTCACGTAGCTCTTGTGATGGCTGGATAAACGTTCGACCAACATATCGATTTTTTATTAATCCTAGTTCATATGGAATTCCTGTCAATTCAGCGAATCCAATCGCTGCGGAAATACTTGAATCTGGAACACCTGTGACAACATCTGCATCTATTTCAGATTCCACAGCCAATCGTTTACCAAGATTTTTCCGGGCTGTGTGAACATTTATCCCGTCAATATTACTATCTGGGCGGGAAAAGTAAATGTATTCCATGCTGCAGATTGAACGATTAATATTCATCGAGAACCGCTCAGAGCGAATTCCTTCGTCATTAATAATCAATAACTCTCCAGGCTGGACATCTCTTTCATATTTTGCTCCCACTACATCAAAAGCACATGTTTCTGATGCCACAACATAAGCATCACCCATGACACCGATTGATAATGGACGTAAACCATTAGGATCAAGTGCAACGATCATTTCTGTTTCAGTCATGATCAAAAATGCATAAGCACCTTTTACGACAGTTAATGCACTTTTAACGGCTTCCTTCATATCTCTATATCCACTGCGTCGAACTAAATGTGCAAGCACTTCTGTATCAGACGTTGTTTGAAAAATACTCCCCTGGCTTTCAAGCTGATGCTTGAGCTGTGTGGCATTAACTAAATTTCCGTTATGCGCTAGAGCCAAACTTCCACTATGAGACTTAAAAAGTAAAGGCTGGACATTTTCATATCCACCCCCACCTGCTGTTGCATATCGCACGTGACCAATAGCTGCTTTTCCAGATAAATCGTTTAATTTCCCGTTTCCGAATACCTCTGAAATAAGACCAAGGCCCTTCATTCCAGTTAGCTTCTCACCATCAGTTGTAACTATCCCAGCACCTTCTTGCCCTCTGTGCTGTAAGCTGTGAAGACCATAGTACGTAATTTGGGCAGCATCTTTATGACCCCAAATACCAAAAACGCCACATTCTTCATTTAATCCTTTGATTTCAGCAAGCATGGGATAGCCCCTTTCCAAGCATTTTTTAATTCCTCAACAGAAGCATCAACTAGTAATTCATTCTTTTCATTTTTAATTAGTAGTTTCTCAGAGTTTGTTACTTCTCCGATACAAACCGCATCCACTAATTTTTCAAACGCTGGTTGGTTTTCTTTTTTAACAGAAACAACGAATCTAGTTTGTGATTCACTGAATAATGAAGCAGTTGCATCACCTGTAAGTGTGACAGATGCACCTAAACCACTTCCTCCAAATAAAGGTTCTGCTAAGGCAACAGCAACTCCGCCTTCAGAAACGTCATGAGCTGAAGCGACAGTGTTTGCACGAATTGCTTTTGAAACTTGGCCTAATATCTTACTTTCTATCTCTAAATCTAGTTCAGGTGATTTTCCAAATATTTTTCCGTGTGTAAGTTTTTGTAGCTCACTTCCACCAAATTCTGGTTTTGTTTCACCTATTAGGTAAATTAAATCTCCAACTTCTTTGAAATCTTGAGTCGTAATATAATCAGTATCTTCAATTAATCCAACCATACCAATAACTGGTGTAGGGTAAATCGCAGTCCCGTTTGTTTCATTATATAATGAGACATTTCCGCCAATTACAGGTGTATTTAAAACTCGACATGCATCACTAATTCCATCAGCCGCTTTTTCAATTTGCCAGAAAATTTCAGGCTTTTCTGGATTACCAAAGTTCAGGTTATCAGTAATTGCTAACGGAGTTCCACCAGAACAAACAATATTCCGTGCTGCTTCCGCTACTGCAATTCTTCCACCTACTTCAGGATCTAAGTAAAGATAACGAGAATTACAATCCGTCGTCATAGCCAAAGCTTTTCTTGTATCACGGATACGAATAACCGCGGCATCAGAGCCTGGTGCTACAACTGTGTTTGTTCGAACCATATAGTCATATTGATCATAAACCCATTCTTTACTTGCAATAGTTGGTTGTTTCAATAAATTTATTAAAGTTTCTTTATAGTTATCTACTGACAATGGTGCAACAGCCATTTGTTGGAACTCTTCATAGTACGCAGGTACTTTTGAAGGTTTATGGTAAACAGGTGCTTCTTCTGCTAATGCATCAACAGGAAGTTCTGAAACCAATTCTCCTTTATGGAAAAGACGAAGCATTTTATCATCAGTCACTGTACCGACTGTCACAGCCTCTAAATCATATTTTTCGAATAGGTCAACAATCTCTTGTTCCCGTCCTTTTTCAATGACAAGCAACATTCTTTCTTGAGATTCAGAAAGCATCATTTCATACGGTGTCATTCCTGCTTCACGTTGAGGGACTAAGTCCAAATTCATTTCGATACCAGAACCAGCTTTACTAGCCATCTCAGCTGCTGAACTAGTTAACCCCGCTGCACCCATATCTTGAATACCGACTAAGGCATCACACTTAACAACCTCAAGACATGCTTCTAGTAATAGCTTCTCCATAAATGGATCTCCAACCTGAACTGCTGGACGATTCTCATCAGATGAATCTGTTAATTCCTCAGAAGCGAAAGTTGCACCATGGATTCCATCACGACCTGTTTTCGCTCCAACGTACATAACTGTGTTGCCTACGCCTGTTGCCAGACCCTTCTTAATATCTTCATGATTAATCAAACCCACACACATTGCATTTACTAATGGATTTCCTTCATATGAGTCATCAAATTGGATTTCCCCACCAACTGTTGGGATACCAATACAGTTACCATAACCAGCAATACCAGCAACAACCTCTTCAAACAAATACTTAACGCGTGGAGATTTCAGTTCTCCAAATCGTAATGAGTTTAAGATTGCTATTGGTCTTGCTCCCATTGAAAAGACATCACGAATGATACCACCTACACCTGTTGCTGCACCTTGATATGGTTCAATTGCTGAAGGATGGTTATGACTTTCGATTTTAAACACAACTGCTTGGTTATCACCGATGTCAACAATTCCAGCACCCTCACCAGGACCTTGCAATACTTTTTCCCCTGTGATAGGGAACTTCTTCAAGATTGGTTTCGAGTTTTTATAGCTGCAATGCTCTGACCACATAACAGAAAAAATGCCGATTTCAGTGTAGTTTGGGAGACGGCCCATGATTTTCTCAATAAGCGCAAATTCATCATCACTTACACCCATTTGTCTATAGATTTTTTCGTCCTTTATCATCTGATTCGTTGGTTCAAGCAGTAGTGACATGGGATTCCCTCCAGTTATTCACAATCGATTTAAATAATTTTAATCCATCTGCACTTCCTAGTAACTCATCAACTGCACGTTCAGGATGTGGCATCATCCCTAACACATTACCGCGTTCATTTGTGATACCTGCAATGTCCTCTAGGCTGCCATTTGGATTTGTTTCATACGTAAACACAATTTGATTATTCTCTTTAAGCGTTTGTAATGTTTGCTCATCACAATAATAGTTCCCTTCCCCATGGGCAATCGGAACAGAAATCACTTCATTTTTATTATAAGCAGACGTAAAGGCTGTTTCATTATTAGCAACCGTTAAATTCACTGGTCTACACATGAATTTTAAATTCTCATTTCTCTTCATTGCACCTGGAAGTAGTCCAACCTCTAATAAAATCTGGAATCCATTACATACGCCAAGAACAGGTTTCCCTGCTTCAGCAGCTTTCACGACTTCTTTCATTACATTTGAGAAACCTGCGATAGCTCCAGAGCGTAAGTAATCACCGTATGAAAAACCACCAGGCAATAAAATACCGTCAAAGCGACTTAAATCTGATTCATCATGCCAGACATACTCTACTTCCGCGCCAAGCTCATCCTTAATAGCATGGAACATATCAACATCACAATTAGATCCTGGGAATACGATCACAGCGAATTTCACTTTGTGACAACCTCCTGTACTTCGTAGCTGAAATCTTCAATTACTGTATTAGCTAATAATTTTTCACACATTTCACGTACTACTACATCAAGATCACGATCTGACTTTTCTATTGTTAGTTCCATATATTTACCGATTCGAACATCTTGAACTTCGTTATAAGACATACTGTGTAACGCACTCTTAACTGCAGTACCTTGTGGATCTAAAACACTTTCTCTTAACGTGACATAAACTTTTACTTTGTACATGATGATTGTCCCCCTAATCTAGTTAAAATCTCTTCATAAGCATCTGTTAAACTTCCAATACCTCTGCGGAACACGTCTTTATCAAACTTTTCATTTGTATTTATATCCCATAGACGACAAGTGTCAGGTGATACTTCATCAGCTAAAATGATGTTCCCTTCATCTGTAACTCCGAATTCTAATTTAAAATCTATTAATCTAATATCACAAGAAAGAAAATGTGTTTTTAAAACCTCATTTACCTTTCTAGCAAGCATCTTTAATATTTCAACTTGCTCTTTTGTAGCAATTTCCAGTAACTCAATATGATCCTCTGTAAGAAGCGGATCTCCTAACTCATCATCCTTATAATAAAACTCGACAAGCGGCTTATTGATCTCAATTCCCTCTTCA
The DNA here is from genome assembly GCF_059758525.1 of Metabacillus sp. GQ13. Taxonomy (NCBI): domain Bacteria; kingdom Bacillati; phylum Bacillota; class Bacilli; order Caryophanales; family Bacillaceae; genus Metabacillus; species Metabacillus sp. GQ13. The sequence continues at coordinate 5,627 of NZ_JCAXET010000011.1, read as the reverse complement.
ATACCAATCCGTTTAGAAAGACTTCCTGCGACAACATTTCGAACGACAACCTCTAACGGAATGATCGTCACTTTTTTTACTAGCTGCTCTGTTTCAGATAGCCTTTTAACAAAATGATTTTCTATATTATTGGCTGATAGCTTTTCAAAAATTATAGTGGAAATCTCATTGTTAAGACGACCTTTTCCAGTTATTTCTTCTTTCTTTACACCGTTAAAGGCTGTTGCAGAATCTTTATAAGATACTAGTAAAATTGTAGGTTCGTTCGTTTTATAAATGCGTTTTGCTTTACCTTCATATAGTAATTCGAGCCTTTCAGTGTTCATTGTAGCCCTCCTAAACAGAATATTGGGAACCTTTAAATTAGTACGGTTTTCATTGTTATATAATCTAACCATGTTTTTATTTCATAAGTGATAGCAAGGGCTTGAATTCCCTTGCTATACACTGCTTTACTACACGGTTTAGCTTAATTAAAGACCTAGGCGGTCAAAAATCGCGTCCACACCTTTTAAGTGATAATTGTAATCGAAACAATCTTCAATTGTTTCAGCAGAAAGACGTGAAGTGATTTTCTCTTCTGCTTCAACTAGTCCACGGAATGGTACTTGTTTTTCCCAGGCTTCCATCGCTCTTGGTTGAACAAGGTCATACGCTTCTTCTCTTGAGATCCCTGTATCAATCAAGGCAAGCAATACACGTTGAGAATAAATTAAGCCTTGTGTGCGATCCATATTACGCTTCATGTTTTCCGGGAATACGGTTAAATTCTTCACAATGTTTCCAAAGCGATTTAACATATAGTTAAGAGCAATTGTTGCATCTGGTAGAATAATACGTTCAGCAGATGAATGAGAAATGTCTCGTTCATGCCATAATGGAACATTTTCATAAGCTGTTAACATATAGCCACGAATGACACGTGCAAGACCTGTCATGTTTTCAGAACCAATTGGGTTACGTTTATGTGGCATGGCAGAAGATCCCTTTTGTCCCTTTGCAAACGCCTCTTCAACTTCACGTGTTTCACTCTTTTGCAATCCACGGATCTCAATAGCAAATTTCTCGATTGAGGTTGCAACTAATGCTAGTGCTGCCATATACTCTGCATGGCGATCACGTTGTAATGTTTGAGTTGAAATCGGTGCAGGTTGCGTACCTAATTTTTCACAGACATATTTTTCAACAAACGGATCAATATTTGCATATGTTCCAACTGCTCCAGAGATTTTACCAAATTCAACTCCGGATGCAGCACGCTTAAAGCGATCTAGGTTACGCTTCATTTCTTCATACCATAAGCCCATTTTCAAACCAAATGTTGTCGGTTCAGCGTGAACACCATGAGTACGACCCATCATGACTGTATACTTATGCTCTAAAGCCTTGTCTTTCAAAATTTGAATGAAGTTCTCAATATCCTTCAAAAGAATATCATTCGCTTGTTTTAAAAGGTACGATAATGCTGTATCAACTACATCTGTTGATGTTAATCCGTAATGCACCCATTTCCGTTCATCACCTAGAGTTTCAGAAACCGCTCTTGTAAAAGCAACAACATCATGACGAGTTTCTAGTTCAATTTCATTAATACGGTTCACATCAAAGGATGCATTTTCGCGAAGTAGAGCTGCATCCTCTTTCGGAATCGCTCCTAACTCTGCCCATGCCTCACACGCAAGAATTTCAACCTCTAACCATGCTTTAAATTTGTTTTCTTCCGTCCAAATTGCACCCATTTCAGGTCTTGTATAGCGTTCAATCATTTTTCTTCCTCCGATCTATTTTTGGCCCCACATTAGGTTCGTTCTCTCTATTTCTTTTTCAATTGTGTCAGTCATAATCGTGATATGTCCCATTTTCCTTTTAGGAGCTGCATCTTTCTTACCATATAGATGTAGTTTGGCTATTTCAAGTAACGAAATATTCTCTTCTACAATAGGCAGGTCCTCACCTAGGATATTAACCATTAGACCACTTTGACGTAAGGTTGTATGCCCTAAAGGTAATTGACAAATTGAACGAATATGTTGTTCGAATTGATCTGTTTCACATAAATCAATTGTGTAGTGCCCGGAATTATGTGGACGAGGGGCTAATTCGTTTATGTAAATCTCCCCATCCTCCGTTAAAAACATTTCAACAGCAAGTGTCCCCACAAGTTCAAAGCTATTTGAAAGCTTAACTGCTAAGTTCTCTGCCTTTATCAAGACATCCTCTGTCACGCGTGCAGGTACTATGCTTTGATATAGAATATTATCTTTATGAATATTTTCAGCAACTGGAAACGTTTTGGTTTCTCCAGTTTTTGACCTTGTGACTATAACTGATATTTCTTTTTCGAAAGGAACCCATTTCTCCACGATACATGTACCCAATAGCAATAGTTTAGCAGCATCCTCTATATCCTGGTCTGTCCGGATCACTACCTGACCCTTTCCATCATATCCACCTCTACACGTTTTTACCACGCTTGGATAACCAAGAAGTTCGATAGCTTGGGAGAGCTCTTCTTCACTCTGGACAATTTTGTATGGAGCTACCTCACACCCCGCTTGTTCAATTGCGGCCTTTTCTGTTTCACGATCTTGTGTAAGTAACAATAGTGAGCTTTTTTGCGGCAAATTAGCATTTTTTTCTAACCAGTGTAAAGCTTGATAATCAATATTTTCAAACTCATAGGTAATGACATCACTAACGGCCGCCAGCTGCTTGATTGCGTCCAAATCATCATAGTTTGCGGTGATCTCAACATCAGCAAGCTGGCCACATGGACAATCTTCAGTTGGATCTAATACTGCAATCCGATAACCAAGCTGTCTAGCAGCAATCGCCATCATCCGTCCTAATTGACCACCACCAATTATTCCGATTGTTGCACCTGGAAGAATTTTATTCCTATTCAAGCTCATCACTGCTCTCCAAAACCTTCAATCGAAGCTCTTCTCTTCTATTATCAAGTTTGTTTGCTACCTCTTGATCAGCAATTGAAAGGATCTCAGCAGCTAGTAATCCTGCGTTTGTAGCACCAGCCTTACCAATAGCAACTGTAGCAACTGGAACTCCACCAGGCATTTGAACAATTGATAATAAGGAATCCAATCCATTTAAAGCTTTTGATTGAACTGGAATACCGATAACTGGTAACGTAGTTTTTGCAGCAACCATACCTGGTAAATGAGCTGCTCCACCGGCTCCAGCAACAATAACCTTCAAACCTCTAATTCTTGCATTCTCAGCATATTCGAACATAAAATCAGGAGTACGATGTGCAGATACTACCTTTTTTTCATATGGAATGTGTAGCTCATCCAAAATATCACATGCGTGTTTCATCGTTCCCCAATCTGATGTACTTCCCATAATTATACCTATAAGCGGCTCCATCTTTTTCCCACCTTTAAAAGTCACTAAGAAAGTTCAAACACCTGATTAACAACACAAGACACAGGAGTTCTAAACCTTTTTTATAATAAAAATAAAAAGGCTCGATACATGTACTTCTCCTTTTATAGAGAAAGTACAGTATATCGAGCCGGATTTTAATAAACTACAACAATCCGAATCATTTATACGTACACTTTCCCTCATAGTCCAATAATTTACGGTTATCGGGTAGAAACTTCTGGGCCATATTCCCAACTTTATATGAGGTTATCGTTTATTACTATTTACAAGTTATATATTAACAATGTCGACTGCCTATGTCAACGTAATATCGAACAATTTATATGTAAGAAAAGTTAATGTTCGGCTTTTACAGTAGTTTCCCTTCAAAAACAATCTTTCTTCCACAAGGAACAGCTTCCACCTCTTTATCACGGATTTCTTCTTTAAAAATTGGCTCTTCCATTCGTTTAACCGGAAAATAGCCATCCTGTCGCATTCTATTTAAACAATCATCAATCGATTCATGCTCTCCGACAGTAAACTTTTGCTTTTTAGGCTTCGTTGTCATGCCTTAATTCTCCTTTTCTTCACAGCTTTTACCCAAAAGCCACCATGAATCGTTTTCGGTTCATATACAATCATAAACGCCTTAGGATCTAGCTCTTTAATGGTATCGTACAATCTTAGTTCATATTTCCTTGGTGTCAGTATTTGCAAAGCTAACCGATCCCCTTCTAAGCCATTAGCCATCCAGTTTGTTACACCATATCCTTTTTCACGCAGTAGCTTCGGTAAATCCTGTTGTATTTCTGTTGTGATCACATTAACAGTGATATAACCTAATGCTAACTTTTCCTCAATCTTCATACCTACAATAACACCAATTCCATAGCCAATAGCATATGCAATTAAATTTTGAATTTGGTCTAAATTCTCCAAAACCAACCCAAGCCCTAATACATAAATAACTACCTCAAACATACTAATAAACGCGGCCAAATAACGCTGTCCCTTTAACGTTAAGATCATCCTGATGGTAAAACACGTGACATACACAATATTTATAATTAAAATGATTGCTACCATTATAAGACTATTTTGAAGCAATACAACTCCTCCTTCAATTAACAAAGTAAATTAGGCTTTATTTTACTAAAGATCTAATCCTGTTACAATGGTTCAGTATTATTCTATAAAAGTTCTTTATATTAGGCTCTTTTCTAAAAGTTTGTTGCTCTAGCACTAATAAAAATGCTTTTAGATTTTTATGTTCTAAATTGAAGCGATCTCCAGAGAGATTTCAGAGTAATTTAAACGAAAAGAGCACGAAGATAGGCAAATTTCGTAAAGAATTACTTATTACGAAAAACAACAATCTTTATGAAAACAGCATTATATTAATAGGATTACCTACAACTTCCTGGATATTCAGGACATGAACGGCTATCCGAACATCCACTCCTTATCTTAGCAATTTAAAAAACACCCTCCAATGCTTAGCAATGGAGTTTACGAATATTTGTTTGGTTGATTACATCACATCGGCTTGCATAATCAACCAAACTCTTCTTCAGCTTGTTTGTCAAATCCTCATGTGCAGGGTGCGCACACTTGTCAGTCTTCACTCGATGTGTTTCTCAACCGGCGCTAGAGCTTTACTTCCGTGCTCGAGGTTAGGGCTTTCCTTGCGATAAGCGCCTCGAATCTCTTCACCATCTTATTCGCTCATGACCTCATGTACAGGTGCGCACTTACTTGTCTTCACTTGCTATGTTGCTTCCTCAACTTCCTGCTTCACCAACCCCTCGGGCTTGTGTGGTTACTTTTATTCCTCATACTTTTTCATATCAAAAAGACCAGTATCTCTACTGACTCATTTCTATTTATCCGGTAACGTCGTCCTACTCTCACAGAGTGAGACCCCAACTACACCCTCGGCGCCAGAGCTTAACTTCCGTTCAAGGTTCGGCTTGCGATAAGCAGCGAATCTCTTCGTCATCTTGTTCGTTCAGATCCTCATGTGCAAGGTGCGCACATTCCGGTCTTCACTCGCTGCGCTTCCTCGACCTTCTTGCTTCTCCCTCCTCAGGCTAGAATTCTTAATCCGTCTTTCTCTCTAATCACTTACCTTTAAAAACAACAAAAAAGACCAGTATCTCTACTGATCTTTTTTTTATTTACCTGGCAACGTCCTACTCTCACAGGGGGAGACCCCCAACTACCATCGGCGCTGAAGA